>CAZAQZ010000184.1:0-2051 GCA_964487175.1 uncultured Verrucomicrobiota bacterium
ATCGTCCTGCAAATCATCGCGTTCGTCGGGTGCGCGGCTCCCATTTACTGGCTGGGCAAACAGACCCTCAAAGATCAGACTGCCGGGCTGCTGCTGGCACTTTGCTGGCTCGCTTATCCTTCGGTATCGCAAATGATCTACAGCGGAACGTACGGTTTTCGCTGGGGCAACCTCTGCTTGCTGCTGTACTTCATCGCGCTCGTGCTCTGGCTCAAAGACCACCATGGCTGGGCATTGGCAGCGATAATCTGGGCTCTGCTCATCAAGGAGGAGGCCGCCATTATCCTTGGCATGTTTGGCGTCTATCTCGCGCTATTCGAAAGACGACGCCAGCAGGGACTGGTGCTGGCGGCGATCGCTGTCTCTTATTTCATCCTGGTCACTTCCGTGATCATACCGAAGATAAGTTCCGGGGCATATATGGAGCAGGGGCAGTTCTTCGGTCAACTTGGCGCCACCAAATGGCAAATCCTCCTTTCTCCGGTGACCAAGCCGCATGCATTCTGGGGTCGGCTGCTCGAGTGGCAATCATTCGGGCTGGCTGCCGCCCTGCTGGCTCCGCTGTTGTTTCTGCCCCTCAGGAAACCTTCCGTTCTCTTCATTGGGTCGCTGACGTTTCTCGTCATCTGTCTCAGTCATTTCTTGAAGAACCTGTGCTTCCACTATCAGGCCGGCCTGCTCCCGGTGATCTTCTGGGCCTTGTGCTGCGCGCTGCAGGACATGGAGTTGCCGCACCGCCGCTGCTTGCTGCTGGGCGCATTGACCTCGACCATCATGTTATCACTCTTTCTGGGCAATACGTTTTGGAGCAAGATGACCGTACCGATTCGCATTTTTCCGGGCCGGCTGGCCATCGTGGAAACAATCAAACAGCAGATTGATCCCAACCGCTCCCTGTTTGCGACCAAGCGTATCGCCGCGGACTTTGTCACGCAAAAATATCTCTATGTGGATGCGCCCATTCCCCAGTCAATCGATTATGTTCTGCTGGATTTACGGGACTCCTGGCGCACCATCACCAGCCTGAACTGGCTGGCTGACTTGCGCGCCATTCAACGACAGGCGGAAACCAATGCCGCCCTGCAGTTGGTCGCTGCTGAGGACGGAATTGTCCTTTATGCACGACATGGAAAACCGCTGGACGCACAGTCTCTCGTCGAGCGTGAGAGCCTTCCACCGGACGCGGTCGAACAGGATTTGCATCTTGGTGAGGGAGCCCGAATATCAGGCTTTACGGTTCGCCTTGTTCCTTCCGACACCAAAGGCGGAATGCAGCGCCTGATTCTCACTACGTATTGCAGCCTCGACCGTCCCACCCGGGCAGATTTCGCAGTCCAATGTCTCGTGCGACTGTCCGACAGCACGGGCCACAGCGAGAATTACGTTTCAGAGATTCAGCCACTTGGCCAGGGCATCTGGCCCATCGAGCACTGGGTCCCGGGAAAACTCTATGAAGACCCATTCATCCTCCAAGTCGCCCCGGATGCGACCTTGGAGCACCTTTCGGTGGCCTTCGAAAGCCTGAATCTTCTGCCGTAGCCGGAGGAGCCCGGCCCTACTTCTTGATCACGGTCGTCAACACCGACGCGCCGAGAACGCCATTCGTGCCCCTGGCGCCGCAGCCTTTGTCAATGATTGTGTCGTCGGGGTTTGGATCCCGATTCCCCGGTGTGGCCAGCGGCCCGCGCGGGCAAACATCACATGGTGGCTGCATGTCCGGGATGCCTCCAGCCAACGCCTCATGATGCACCGTCGCAACGTATTGGTACACATTGGTCCATCCACTCGGTGCATTCGGACAGCCGAAGGTCAGCGAATAGCTCATCGTCAGCGTCTGCTTTGACTTCAGCGTGATTGGGAATTTCTTCGGGATCTTCGGTACCGGCACCGGCGTGGTGCAATCATTCGACCCCACGGGCGACACCACCAGCGTGACCAGATTGGTGAACATGTTGGTGTCCGTGATCGATTCGGTATGGGTACTGCGGTTCTGGATCGTCACACTGACTTCGCCCAGCACGTTGGTATGTGTACTCGTCAATTCAATCTTC
>CAZAQZ010000184.1:2061-6240 GCA_964487175.1 uncultured Verrucomicrobiota bacterium
GCGACCAGCCGCGTGGTGGCCAGGTCGTTGACATCGATCAGCGTGCAGACCTCGGAGGAATTGTTGGTCTTCACCTTGTCGACGACGGAGCCGGTGATCGTCGCCGTGTTGCAGACGTGGCCCGGGGCGACGCCTGTGACAACGATGCTGACGGTCTCGCCCGCTCCGCTGTTGAGCGTACCGAAATCGCAAACCACCACGCCGTTGCTATTCACACAATTCCCGTTGTTCACCGACACAAATCCGATGTGGTTGGTCTCCAGTCGATCGACCAGCGTCACGCCCGTGGCCGTATTGGGCCCCAGGTTCGTGACCACCAGCGTGTAGGTGAAGTTGGTGCCCACCAGAACGATGCTCGGCACGTTGTTCGTCTTGAACACGGCCAGATCGTCGATCGGCGGCACGATTACCGTTGTAATGGCCGAGGCGACGTTGTTATTGGTGTTCGGGTCTTGCGTCGATGAGCTTACCGTGGCGATATTGGTCAGCACGGCCGCCGTGGCGGGAGTTCGCACAATGATGATCATCGATGTCGATGTGCCGGCGCTCAGGCTGCCCAAGGTGCCAATCACGTTTGCGCCCGACCGCTTTGCCGTGCGCGGCTTGGCTGAAACGAATGTGACGCCACCGGGTAAAGAGTCCGTCACGGTAACGCTGACGGCAGTATCCGGTCCGACATTGGTCACCGTAATCGTGTACGTCAGGTTGCTCTTGATCTCTATGAGATCGAGCGAGCCGGATTTCGTGATTCCCAAATCGCTCGCCAGTGGCCGCGCGGCCTGCGTCACCGTGAACGTCTGCGCGCCAATGGTCATCGTGCCGTTACGCGGACTGGTGTTGGTGTTAACCGCCACCGTGTAGTCGACGGTTCCATTTCCGGTGCCATTGGTGCCCGCGGTGATTGTGATAAACGCGTTGTTGCTCACCGCCGTCCAGGAGCAATTTGTCCCGTTGGCCGTCACCGTCACATTACTTGACCCGCCTGCGTTCGCATAGGCGGCGTTGGTCGCGCTCAGTGTGAAGGTGCAGGCAGCCGCGACTTGTGTAACCGTGAAGGTTTGCCCGGCAACTGTCATCGTGCCGCTGCGTCCGATTGTGTTCGTGTTGGCCGTGACGCTGTAGCTCACCGTTCCGCTGCCGGTGCCGTTGGTACCCGCGGTGATTGTGATAAACGCGCTGTTGCTTGCCGCCGTCCAGGTGCAATTTGTGCCGTTGGCTGTCACCACCACATTGCTGGAGCCACCCGCGGCGATGAAGGTCGCGCTAGTTGTGGCAGGCGCGACACTGCAAGGAGCCGCGGCCTGCGTAACAGCGAACGTCTGTCCCGCGATGGTTATGGTGCCGCTGAGGCTGACAGCATTCGAGTTGACGGCAACCGAGTACGTCACGGTGCCGTTGCCCACGCCGTTGGACCCGCCGGTAACCGTAATAAACCCATTGTTGCTCGCCGCCGTCCAGGCGCAGTTCGTGCCGTTGGCTGTAACCGTCACATTGCTCGATCCGCCTGCGGTCGCATAGGCGGCGTTGGTCGTGCCCAGTGTGAAGGTGCAGGCAGCGGCAACTTGTGTAACCGTGAAGGTTTGCCCGGCGACCGTCATCGTGCCACTGCGTCCGATTGTGTTCGTGTTGGCTGTGACGCTGTAGCTGACCGTTCCGCTGCCGGTGCCGTTGGTGCCCGCAGTGATTGTGATAAACGCGCTGTTGCTTGCCGCCGTCCAGGTGCAGTTCGTGCCGTTGGCTGTCACCACCACATTGCTGGAGCCACCCGCCGCGATGAAGGTCGCGTTGGTCGTGGCAGGTGCGGCATTGCAAGAAGCCGCCGGCTGCGTAACAGTGAACGTCTCTCCCGCGATGGTCATCGTGCCGCTGAGACTCACAACAGTATTCGAGTTCACAGCAACCGTATAAGTCACGGTGCCGTTTCCTACGCCGTTGGTTCCGGCTGTGATTATGATAAACGGATTGTTGCTCACCGCCGTCCATGTGCAGTTCGTGCCATTGGCTGTCACCACGACGTTACTGGAGCCACCCGCCGCGGTGAAGGTCGCGTTGGTTGTGGCAGGCGCGACACTGCAAGCAGTGGCGGCCTGCGTGACCGTGAACGTTTGTCCCGCGATGGTCATCGTGCCACTACGACTGAGAGTATTCGAATTAGCGGCCACAGAATACGCGACCGCGCCGCTGCCAGTTGTGTTGGTGCCGGCAGTGATTGTAATGAACGCACTATTGCTCACCGCTGTCCAAGCGCAATTCGTGCCGTTGGCTGTGACCGTCACATTGCTCGATCCACCCGCCACAAGGAAGTTCGCATTTGTCCCACTCAGTGTGAAGGTGCACGCAGCGGCGGCCTGGTTGATCGTTGCCGTTTGACCGGCAATCGTCATCGTGCCCGCACGCGCGACCGTGTTCGTGTTGGCGGTGACCGAATACGTCACCGTGCCGGTGCCGGAGCCACTGCTGCCAGCGGTAATCGAGATGAAGGCGCTGTTGGTGGTCGCGGTCCACGCGCAACCGTTCTGCGCAGTGACGGTGATGTTGCTGGGGCCGCCCGCGGAACTGAAGGCCGTGTTGGTCGGGCTGATCGCGAAGACGCAAACGGTCGTGGCCAGGGTCTTGATGCTAAACTCTGTCTCCTTGACATAGGTCCCGATGCCGAGTGCACCCGGGATATCATTGGTGTTTGCGGTCACGCGTTTGGCGAATAACAGGACGCCATCGTATGTATAGCTCGACAACAGCGTGCCGCCGGGGATGACGACCGAAGTGACCGTGCCGTTGATTGCGTTGGTCTGGTCGAAATCGGGTGTCACAAACGCGTCATTACCATTGGTATCAGTGATGTCCACCGAGATGAAATCCAGCGTCCCGCCGCCGGTGAATGTGTTCCACGTCAAGGTAAAGTTTGTGGTGCTGCCGATTGTCTGGGCCGCAGCAAGATTGGAAATCTGCGGCGTGGTCGGATACGTATTGTTGGTGACTCCGACGGCCGCGACGAATGCGCCGCTATTCAATGTGGTGATGTTCTGCGTGTACGAGCCATTCGGGTAGGCAGCATCCAGCAGTCCCTGTGAAGTGAACGCGTTGTCAAATGTCAGAGTGCGGGTGCTTGGATCCGAGTTCGTCAGCGGCTGCGGGGCGAGTCCTGCGTCGGTGAGCGTGTCGCTGACGATCGAATTGGAAACGAACCCTTTGACCTCGGCATGGAATACCCAGCCCGTCGATTCTAACGTGACGCTACTGAGGCTCTGGGTGAACATCTGCCCCTTGACCACAAGAAACGATTCCACGTCCGCATTGCTGAAAACGACATTGTTGGTCAGAAGCACGTCGTCAAGGGCGAACAGGTTGCCTTGCGAGGCATTGCCGCCGTTGGTGATGTCCTCGGACACCTCGAGACGCACGTTCTGGTAGAGGTTGGACGCGTAACCGGGGATCGGCATGTTGGTCAGCACCGAGCCGTTAATAGAAAACGAGAAGGTGCCACCCGGATAGTTCACCACCAACACATTGGTCATCACCTTATTGACCTGATTGCTCCAGTTGCCAATGGTTACGAATGTCTGCGTGGAAGGCGTGTTGGTAAACGTGACAACCTTGCCGTCGTCGTTGATGAAGATGAGCGGTTCGCTCTGATAATTAGTTCCGCTGACGTCAATAAAGTCAATGTTGGTCGTCAGCACGCTTGCCTCGAATCCGCCGAACTGATTCGTTGCCTTCAGCGCTGGAATCCACAGCTTGAAACTCAAGGTCAACTCCCGGTTCGTCTGCGCTCCGGTTACGGGGAAGCCCTGGTACTTCGCCGCATACGGCACGGTTCCCAATTGAAATAACAGACGCGTGCTGCCGAAAAGATTCGTGGCCACCACCGTCGTAGTATTCTCTCCGGGGCTGTCGTTGGTATCGACTTCGGCCGATACGCCGACGTTCGGCGTGTAATTCGTTTCCGTCAGCACGGTGCCATTGGTAAATTCCTGGAAGTCGTCCGAAAAGATGACGCCTGCGCGGACACTCATCGGAACAAAAATCAAAAAAAACCCCAACGCCTTCATCCACGTTTTCATACTCACGATCTCCTTGTTGCAAGCGGTTTGACCGTCATGTACGTACAAACCATTAGGTGATAGCTTTATGCGACCGCACTCTTCTTGCGTCAAGGCCAATCCAGCTACTTACCCTGAA
>CAZAQZ010000185.1:0-5020 GCA_964487175.1 uncultured Verrucomicrobiota bacterium
TAGTAAACGTAATTGATCAGTAATGTCGTCATCGCTTCACGAAAGCTCCGGCACACCCCAACGCCTCGGGCAGGCCAGAGGTGGTCTGTTACGGGACGGCTAGAGGATCAACAGACCGGAAGCGTAGGGCACGTCACTGGCAATGCGCTCCCAACCGCTCGCTCCCGCTGTCGACAGCCACAGGTTTCCTCCTCCATCGACGATGGCAGCTCGTCCACCGCCGGCGGTGATACGGGCTGTATCAATCTTGCCATCCAGCCACTCGGGCAATCCATCGCGAACCTGTTCAACGCGTTCGCCACCGATCCGCCATCGCCAGACCTGCGAACGTTTTGCAAACGGGCCGTCCTGGACGCTGAACAGTACATCCTCATCAAGAACGGCGACGGCCAGTGAACTTGTCATCTCAAGCCCTTCTGAAAGCACCTTCCAGTTCCGTCCACCGTCATCGCTCACGCACAAACCCACTGCCGCGGCTGCGGCGACGATGTTCGACAAGGACGGGTGCGCGCACACCTCGTGGACATCGAACATGACGGGAACGGTCGATGTCCAGGTCTCGCCTCTATCCGAGGAGCGCGGGATGCCGCCGACATGCACCGCTGCCAGGATTGCGGCGCCGTCCACGGTTGCCGTCAAGGATCGAACGCCCAGCGGTGGCCCGTTGCCAAACCACTCGCTGCGCCCCGGAGCATTGTCGAAACCGTTCAGTCGTTCTGGTTCCCTGCCAGCAGAGATGCGCACCATCACGGCCTCATCCATCCCGCCGCCAAAGAGCAGGCCATCGACGGACGCGATCGATTGCAGGCTGATACCGGCCGTCGCAACCATGGACCATGCACCGCGGGCGCCGCGCCGCCAAATCTCCTGTCCATTGACCACGGCGAGACAGGTACCGCCAACCTCAGGCGCCACCGCACAAACGTGCCGGCCAGCGAGTTCAGTCTGACCTTCGCCCGCATCGGTGAACGCTCGACATCCATAGCCAGTCGCGACAAGGATTGTAGCCATTTGTGCCAGAGTTTACTTTGGTTGCCCGGGCCTTTCAATTTCGGAGGAGGGCTCTTTGATGCGAGCAGCAACATTCCAAACGTGCCCCGACGGGTCGATGATCCGCCCGACGCGGTCGCCCCAGAACGCGTTCGTCGCCGGGAGCTGAACCCTCGCCCCGGCCGCTATCGCCCGGTCAATGACGGTATCCGCGTCCTCGACATAGATATAGATCACCACGGACGAGCTTCCGTCCGGTTGCGGCGCGCGGCTCGCAAGGTTGGGGAACTCTCCGTGCACCATGATCATCGCCTCGCCGATCGTCAGTGTCGCGTGGACCACAGCGCCGTCCGGGGCCAGCCGGCGGGACTGTTCCACGGCACCAAACGCAGTCTTGCAGAAATCGATCTCAGCCGCACCGTCGCGGCACACCAACATCGGGATCACCGCTCGCACGCCGTCAGCGACAGGTTTCGCATTGCTCATCATCGTGTGCTCCCAAGTGACAGTGTTCGAATCGCCTCACGCTGAGAATACAGCCACGCCGCCCCAGGGATGTCAACCGCACAGGCGGAACAGAAAACACCAGCCATAAATGATTTCATAACCCGGTGCAACCGCCTGTAAACATGGTCGTCGCGACCGGCGTCAACAGTGTTTTCACACACCGTCGTGGATTTCAGTTGCGTGTGTAAACGATCCATCGTCCGCTATCTGCCTGCACATTGAACTCCGGCAGGTACTGCATCACGGCATCCCGGAGCTGTTGCTCATTTCCCGTATTGGACGGCCACAAATCTCCAAACACAACGGACCGCATCTTCGGTGGACAATAGGCCCGGAAATGATCCGGTTTCACCGGCAACCCATCCATCTGGCATTCGATCAAGCCGTAGGAGAAATGGTAAAGTTTTCCTTCCGCCAGCAGATGAGCCAGCGGGTGGTTGGGGAAATAAACGCTTCCCGGGTCGGCCAAAATGATGTCATAAGCCAGTTCTTGCGGGTTTCGGACGATGTTCTGCAGGATCGGCCGCAGATGCCAAAACACCGGGGCCGACCGAACGATCAAACACATCAGGGATATCGCAATCAGAGAACGAAGAACAGCCGGCCGGCGGTCCTGCTCGTTCGAAAAAGCCCGGTCCGCCTTCTGGGCCACCGCCAGCAACGCACCAAGTGTGAGGAAACACACCGTCGGCAGAAATGAATTCACGTCCGAGTCGGTCTTGACCCGGTTGAGCAGGGAACTCGGGATGTTGCAGAGGCCGGCGAACACAAACAGCAGCCAGCGGTTGCCGCCGAGCCATGCCCGCCAGTTGGTCGCGGATAACTTTGTCCTCTGAAGAAAAACAAATGCACCGATCACGGCCAGCGCGGGAAGAGAGTATTTCGCCAATGCTTTCGCCGCGACCGATAACGGAAATTGCCAGGGACTGTGAATGGGCAGGCCCACCATCCAAAAGGTCATGGCCGGCGGATCAAACGCGATCAACAGCACCGCACTGACAACCAATCCCGTCATGGCGAGATACAGCAGATAACGCATGGCGCTCCGCCAGCCTTGAGCAATCAGGATGAACGACGGCAGAGCTACCACCAGCGGTACCAATGTCAACTTCGTCCAGATCGCCAGCACCGCGAGCAGGGCCGATCCGAAAACAGCAAGTCGATGGCCTTCCCAGCCGCGGAAACAATAGACGGCGCAGGCCAGTGTCGCGAACGCCAGCGCCGGGCTGTCCACATGGAGCGCAACCGCGCCGTAGCGCAGCAAGGAATCGAACGTCACCAGCGCGAAACAGACGAACAGGGCGAGAGCGGCGACCAGACGGTGCAGGTCCTTGAGTTTGTTTCGCAGAAGCATCCAGGCCACCGGCCCGAAATACAGGAGGGCACTCAACAGACAGCCGATGATGATCGCGCCCGTCGGTGTGCGGGCCAGCGCAGCGGGCAAATAAACCAGCGCCCCCAATGGCGGGTAGACCCAGCTCAATACCGGTCCACTGTCCGGCCCATAGTAGAGACGGTAGCCATGGGTCAATCCCAGGGAAGCGGCCAGCCGGTCGCCGTTCCAGGCCGCGAACGGACTCATGAGGACCTCGCCAGCCAGTGCCATGAACGCCACGACGATCCCCACGCCGAGCAGAATGGCAACGAAGCGCCCACCGCGTTCCGCCTCCTTCAACTTCGAGAACAGCCACAGGCCCCCAGCGAGACCCGCAAGCAATCCCAGCCCCAGCTCGACATCATATGCGTCCACGTTCAAAAGTGACTCATCAGAATTCCGCTGTTCACAAAGCATATCGAATCAACGGCGGCAGGCAAAGAAAACTTCAAGTTCAGTCTCGTATGGACGCCAAGCTTTCGCCTCCATCAAACAATAGGCGGAGTCCGTGCAAAACGTGAGGGAGAAAATGTCGAGTACCGGGAGATGACCCCTGATTCAAGACTTGAACACAGGCTCGCTGTGCCGCAGTATCGGCTTCGAGCGATGATTGGGCCAGCCTCCGCAAGGGGACGAAAATGGCGGGATAAAGAGAACGCCCGGCACGACGACCAACAGGTGAACACTCCCAGAATGACCGAACCCTCTTGGCGGCGAAATCTGCTCATTTGCCTGTGTCTGGCAGCGACCATCGTCGTGGTTTATTCACCAGTCCGTAATTTTGGGTTTGTCAACTACGATGATGATGGCTATGTCACCGCAAATACTCACGTGCAGGGCGGATTGACGCTGTCAGGCCTGGTCTGGGTCTTCACCACCAATCCCCCAGGCAATTGTCTTCCGCTGACCTGGCTTTCCCACATGGTGGTTTGGCAGTTGTGGGGAGGCCGCGCCGGCGCGCACCATCTGGTCAATGTGTTCCTCCACGTTGCCAATGCATTGCTGCTGTTCGGGGTCTTATCCCGGATGACCGGGTCGGCGTGGCGCAGCGCGCTGGTCGCGGCACTGTTTGCGCTGCATCCGCTGCACGTGCAATCCGTGGCCTGGGTCTCGGAACGCAAGGATGTGTTGAGCACCTGCTTCTGGCTGCTGACCATGTGGGCGTACGTCCGCTATGTTGAGCGACCAAGTCGCTGGCGATATGTGTTGGTCTTGGGACTGTACGGCTTGGGGCTGATGGCCAAACCGATGGTGATCACACTGCCGTTCGTGTTGCTGCTGCTGGATTACTGGCCCTTAGGCCGGACATCATGGGCGAAGTCTGCCACCCGTGAGAATGTCTCGACGCCTCCCGGCCGATTGATCAAAGAGAAGCTCCCGTTTCTCCCGCTGGGGGCCGTGTCGGGTGTGTTAACCTATTGGGCGCAGCGTGGCGCCGGCGCGGTGGCGTCGCTGGTCAGGGTGCCGGTGGGAATGAGGATTTGCAACGCGTTGCTCTCGTATGTGGGCTACATCGGCAAAACGTTTTGGCCGGTGAGATTGGCTTTTTTCTATCCGTTATCCGCGAAGGTGCCAGTTTCAGCAGCGATGATCGCGGGGATTGGACTGGTCGGGATAACGGCGGCGGTGATGCAGCGGGCGCGGCGTGGGCCATGGTTTGTCACCGGCTGGTTATGGTACCTGGGAACCCTGGTGCCGGTGATTGGGTTGGTTCAGTCTGGTGGACAGTCGATGGCTGATCACTATACGTATATTCCGTCGATTGGGTTGTATATCATGTTGTGTTGGAGTGTGCCGAGCCAGGCGATGGAGCGGCCGATCGTGAAAGTGAGTACGTGCGTGGCGGTGGGGGCAGCGCTAGCGGTCTGCATGGTGTTGTCCCGGGTTCAAGTCAGCTACTGGAAGGACAGCGAGACACTGTTTGGCCATGCCTTGGACGTAACCCGGGACAATTGGCTGGCCCAGAACAACCTGGGGTCCACCTTGCAGGAAACGGGTAGATTTCAGGAAGCGATCGGGCACTACGAGCAGGCGCTGCGGATCAACCCCAATTACGCCGAGGCGCACAACAACCTGGGGATCGCCCTGTCGCAGGCGGGCCGGTTCGCCGAGGGCATCGCCCAGTACGAGCAGGCGCTGCGGATCAAC
>CAZAQZ010000185.1:5120-6222 GCA_964487175.1 uncultured Verrucomicrobiota bacterium
CGAGCAGGCGCTGCGGATCAACCCCAATTACGCCTCGGCGCACAACAACCTGGGACTCGCTCTGTCGCGGGCGGGCCGGTTCGCCGAGGGCATCGCCCACTACGAACAGGCACTGCGCGTCCAGCCAGACAACGCCCACGCGCACAGCAACCTGGCTAACGCCCTCTCTGCGCTGGGCCAGACCCGTCCGGCAATTGAGCACTACGAGCAAGCGTTGCGAATCGAGCCGGGGAATGCTCAAACACAAGACGCTCTTGCGTGGCTTCTGGCCACGCTCCCGCCCGCTGACGGTGGCGACCCGGTCCGGGCAGCAACCCTGGCTCGGCAAGCTTGTGACCTCACCCATGATCGCAAACCCAACTACCTGGACACGCTGGCGGCGGCGTATGCGGCGCAGGGCCGATTCAGCGACGCCACCGAGACGGCCGAAAAAGCCCTCGCACTGGCCCGTGCTGCCGGCGAAACACAGTTGGTCGCCGAAGTCCAGGCACGGATGGACCTATACCGTGCCGGCCAGCCTTTCCAGGTGAGCGCCGGTTCGCCGAGGTAGTTGCTGAATGCCTGCGTGAAGGTGAACGGGGTCGACCCCCGCCACTTGTCAGAGCGCGGCAACAATCGCGCGACCAGGCTTCACGTCCGGGCATGGCCGTTGACTACCCCCGCCAAGCCGTCCCCTCAATTGAACAATAAGCGTGGTCCCCGTAAAGCCGTCTTACCTCTTGCGCATCACGACTCCCACCTGACCTCGGTTTTATCCGACAGCACCCCCAACCACCAACTGCCGCACCTGACCCATCCGTTGCGGACGTTTCCTTCATGATCGCGCACCGAAACGTAGTACACGGTCTGCCCTTTTGAACTCGTCCAAAAAAACGGACCTTTGGAGAAGTATCGGTACTCGCTGTTTAGAATCGTATAATCATTTTCGGCAGCCCAGCGTTGCAGGAGCGACCGGGAACGAGAGGCATGCCACGCGAGCACACCAATGACCACGACCACAAAGATCACAAAGACCACAACTGGAGGAGCGTTTTGCATAAATTCAGTTCACCCCGATCGAAAAACACCGACGACCGCCGCTGAACGATTCAAGTGTACATCT
>CAZAQZ010000186.1:0-6220 GCA_964487175.1 uncultured Verrucomicrobiota bacterium
TCGGCCGTGGATCTGCTGGGTCGGCCATTTACCGACATCTGTCCTTCTTTGCGATGTGAGACGACGGCGTCGGTGACGATGGACGCCCTGAAGATATTCAATGCCGTGTTTCGACCGTTCAGCGAATTTCCCGTCACGCGCGCCAACGGAACGACTGTGAACTGCGAGGGTGACACCTCCCTTGTCCAGTCGCATCAGCGGTCAGTGCTACAAGTCAACATCCGTGACGTCAGCGAGCGAAAGAAGGTGGGGCAGCAGTTGCGGCGTGCTGAAAAACTGTCTGCGCTGGGACAACTGATCGCCGGCGTGGCGCACGAATTGAACAACCCGCTGGCGGTTGTCATGGGCTTCTCGCAAGTCATGGCAAAGCGAACCGGCCTCGACGAGAAAACGCGGAACGAAATGCAGCGAATCCTCCACGAAAGCGAACGCGCCACGAAAATTGTCCGCGACCTGCTGGCATTCGCGCGTCCCAATGATCCCCAGAAGACTCTCGTAAACATCAATCGCCTCGTGGCCAGCGTCGTCGAAACACAGGAGGCGGTCATTCGCGCCGCGGGAATCCAATTGGAGAGCAAGCTGCCGGCCGATCTGCCCAGGACCATGGCGGATCACGGCCAGATAGAACAAGTCCTCGTCAATTTGATCACCAACGCCGTCTATGCGCTCAGCATGCGGGAAAAACCCCGGCTGTTGACGATCAGGACCGAGGAGAACGGGTATTACATCCGCATCGTCGTGGCCGACAATGGCCCCGGCATCCCCAAGGAGATTATCGGACAGATCTTTGACCCGTTTTTCACCACCAAGCCGGTGGGCAAGGGAACCGGTCTGGGACTCACCATTTCCAACACCATCGTCCAGGAACATCGCGGCAAGATTCTAGTCGAAAGCCAGCCGGACACCGGGACCAGATTCATTGTGGAGCTGCCGATGATCCCATCTGGAATCGCGACGGCCCCAGCCGAGGTGTTGCCGGCGCCGAAGCGGCTTCCGGAGCAACACACGAAACGTTCCATTCTCATCGTCGATGACGAGCCTGGTATTGTGGAGGTGCTCACCGAGGTCATTTCTGAAATCGGCCACGATGTGGCGTCGGCCACCAATGGCAGCGAAGCCATGGAGCGAATTGCCACTGGGAAGTATGACGTTATTCTCTCGGACATGCGCATGCCCGGGATGGACGGCGTGCATCTGTTCGAAACGCTGAAGGAAAAGGACGAAGAGCTGGCTCACCGCATTATCTTTGTCACGGGCGATACGGTCAGTCCCGACACGCGTGCATTTCTGGAAAGCACCGGGAACCGCTGGCTCAGCAAGCCGTTCAACGTGCAGCAGATTATCGACACGATCAACGAAGTACTTGATGACCAACCTGTCTCTGTATAGAACAGGCGCACGAGGTCCCGAATTCTGCCCGCGAAACTCTAGTGCACTTCCATGCGGCGCTCGATGCCAAACTTCTCAATGCGCTTGCGCAATGTCGCGCGCGTGATCCCCAGCAGCTTCGCGGCTTGAAGCTGGTTGCCGCTCGTCTCGGCCAGCGCGCGGATGATCAATTCGCGTTCCACGGCCGCCATGATCTTGAGCTTTGGGTCCTTGCGGGCCAACGCAAATAGGGGCTGAACCGCGGCATCGACGGCGGCGTTGGAATCTTCCGGCGGCACGATCGTGTTCCTGGGCTCGCGCACCTCTCCAGGCAGGTCCTGCAGTGTCAGTGTTTCTCCACGCGCCACGACAGCGGCGCGTTCAATGGCATTCTCCAGCTCGCGGATGTTCCCCGGCCAGTTATGCTGTTGTAAAACTTGCATGGCCTGCGGGGCTATGCTCCTAATCCTGAGGGCTGTCTGACCCGCCTTGTTGATCTTCTGCAGAAAGTAATCCACCAGCACGGGTATGTCGTCGCGCCGCTCGCGCAGAGGCGGAAGATGGATCCGTACCACATTCAGCCGGTAGTAAAGGTCTTCACGAAATTTGTTCGAGGCAACCAGCCGCTCCGCGTCCTTGTTGGTGGCGGCGATGACGCGGACGTCAACGTGAAACGTCTGGTTGCCGCCGACACGCTGGAATTCACCGTTTTGCAGGACGCGCAGGATTTTTGTCTGTGTTGCCAAAGGCATGTCGCCGATTTCGTCGAGAAAAATCGTACCGCTGTCGCATTGCTCGAACTTGCCAATCCGCCGTTCGACTGCGCCCGTGAATGCACCCTTTTCGTGGCCAAACAACTCGCTTTCCAGCAGATTCTCCGGAATCGCCGCACAATTGATCGCCATGAACGGATTCTCGAGGCGCTTGCTGTGATGATAGATGGCGCGCGCGACAAGTTCCTTGCCGGTTCCACTTTCGCCCGTGATAAGCACCGTCGCTTCCGACATCGACACCTGGCCGATGAGTTTGAATACCTGCTGCATCGTCTCGCTCTTGCCGACGATGCCTTCCGCGTAATCCTCCTTCGACAGCAACGGCTGGTAGCTCACCACCTGCCGCAGGTCGTGGGCGTGCTTTAGCGCTTTGTCGATCAGGATTTTAAGTTTTGGTACATCGAGCGGCTTCAGCACGTAGTCGTACGCCCCGAGCTTCATGGCTTCAATGGCCGTCTGGGTCGTGCCATAGGCGGTCATCATGATGATTGTCAACTTGGGATCGAGCTCGCGAAGTTTTCGCAGTGTGTCCAACCCATTGGTCGCGCCCATCCGAATGTCCATGACGATCAGGTCAGGTCGTTCTGCAGCGACCTTTTTGATGGCATCTTCACCGCTGGAGGCATCGACGACCTGCAGACCGTCATGCTCCAGGTTGCGCCGGAAAGCCCGGCGAATGTCCGCGTCATCATCGACTACTAAAATCTTGTCCATCAGGATACATTTTAGTAGCGAGAGCCGAATGGAGCAAGCTTCACTTCTGTGGCGCTTCACTTGCCAGACAAGGTCCCGTGTGTTACGGGTTAATCAATGCGTTGGTCGGTTACAATCGGACGTGTCTTCGGGATCACGCTGCGGCTGCACGTAACGTTTCTGCTATTCCTGGCATTCATTGGCTATGTGGGGTTTGTGGAGCAGGGGATGCAGGGTGCCGCTTGGGCGTTATCGCTGTTCTGCTCCATTTTCGTCTGCATTGCCTTGCATGAACTCGGTCACAGCGTCATTGCCCAGCTTCTCGGCGTCGAGGTCAAGAGCATTACCCTTCTGCCCATCGGGGGCGTTGCCGCGCTTCGCAACATTCCAGAGAATCCATGGCACGAGATCGCCATCACACTGGCCGGGCCCATGGTCAACGCGGCCATTGCGCTGGTATTGCTTCCCATCACCGGATTACCTTCGCATCTGTTTTTCGTGACAATGCCCGAGAACCTTGGCGGATTGCTGGAGTCGCTGGTCAAGGCCAACATCGTTCTGTTCGCATTCAATTTCATTCCCGCATTTCCGATGGATGGCGGACGGCTTCTGCGGGCTGTGCTGGCGCTGGTCACTTCGTATCGACGAGCGACGGTCATTGCGGCCACCGTGGGGCAAGGACTGGCCATTCTGTTCGTGCTGATCGGTCTGACACATGGCCAGTTGTGGATGTGGAGCGTCATCGGGGTGTTTATTTTCATCGGCGCCGATGGGGAGGAAAAAATGGTGCGCGCTCGCAGTCTATTGCAGGATTTGGATGTGGACGATGTCATGGCGCATGAATTTGCCGTGTTATCTCCAGCGGATTCCGTCGCGCGCGGTCTGGAAAGGGTCTATCAGACGGGTCAGGATGATTTCCCGGTCCTGGACGGCGAGCAATTGCTCGGTGTTGTTACGCGGCAGGCCATGTTGGGGGCCATCAATCAGGATCGCGGAGACATATCGGTTGCGGACGTGATGGAAACGGGTATTCCGGCGATCTCACCAAATGCGAAATTGTCACGGCTATACGAGGCGATGATCAGCGAAGGACTCCCGAGTTATCCCGTGGTGCAGGACGGACGGTTGGTCGGATGGTTGAGTCTCGACAATATCAGCCGGTACTTGCTGGTCCAATCGAGCATCAAGTCGTCCTGCCGCGTGAAAAATCGGCCAGCCGTCGTCGCGCGAACTCCAGCGCCTCCTCCCGTGATTTCAGGCGTTCCTCCAATTGCAGCTCCTCCGCCTCACGGAGGATCGTTCCCACCACTGGGCCCGGCCTAGCACCGAGCGCCAGCAAGTCATGGCCCGTGAGCAGTGGGGCCGGCTTGATTACGTCGGGCGGCAGTTCCGCAGCCTTAGCCTTTAGGAACTCGTAGTTCTCCAGGTTGCGATGGCTGGCCATGCAGTCCATCCGATGCAACTCCAATTCGTCAGGGAATGTGTCCCGCGCCAGTATCCGCTTGAGTTTCGCGGGCCGCATCTGTTGGACGTGCTGGAAGCGCATATGTTCGCCGACACAGACCAGAATCTTGTCGATCTGTTCGTTTGGAAATCGCAGCCGCTGCAGAATAGTACGCGAAATCTCCACACCCACATGGTCGTGTTCGTTGAAACGAATGCGGTCCGGCGCACGCTCAAACGTGGGCGGTTTGCCCACGTCATGCAGCAACACGGAGAACGCAAGCACCACGCTGGGGTTTGGCGGTAACGCATCGAGCATCATCCGGGTATGAATGAACACGTCGCCCTCGGGATGAAACTCAGGTGGCTGTTCCACGCCCCTCATTGCTGCAACCTCGGGCAGGACTTCCCGAAGGAGCCCGCTCGCATCGAGCAGTTCCAGACCGCGCCCGGCATGCGGGCGGGTGAAGGCTTTGATCAATTCGTCACGGATACGCTCGGCGCTGACTGCGGTGATCTGCGATGCCATTGCTTTGACCGCCGCCAGGGTTTCCGAAACGATCTCATACTCAAGGTTGGCGGAGAACCGCACGCATCGCAACATACGCAATTTGTCCTCGGAGAACCGCTGGTCCGGGTTGCCGATCGTGCGGATTAATTTGCGCTCGATGTCGGCGCGCCCCTCGACGTAGTCGATAAGCTGCCCCGTAACCGGATCGCAGAACAACCCGTTGACTGTGAAATCTCGGCGCTGCGCGTCTTGTTCGGGCGAGCCATAATGCACGGCGGAGGGCCGGCGTCCATCGATGTAAGCCTCGTCGCTTCGGAAGGTGGCGACCTCGAATTGGTGCCCATCCTCCAGTACCAGCACGACACCAAATTGCGCACCCACAGGAACAGTCTTCGGAAACAATTGCTGGACCTGCTCGGGAGTGGCACTTGTCGCCACATCGTAGTCATGCGCCTGGACGCCGCGGAGCATGTCGCGAACACAGCCGCCCGCGAAGTACGCGCGGTGCCCGGCCTGTTGCAGGCGGCGGACAATGCTTGTGGCAATCTCCTTCATTCTTCCACTAAACAACGAGCGCGCGGTGGTGGCAAGTCCGGCGATTATTCCTCTATGGCGATCGTTTGGGGCGAAGGGATTTCCTTGCGATGGGTGAGGAAGAAGCCGCCGCCGACAATGCTCCAGAACAAATTCGCCAGATACCCCAGTAGTGACATCGCAACCGCGGCTTGCGCCCCGACGCCCACCGCGCCAAACATCACCGCATACATTCCCTCACGCACGCCGAAGCCTGAAATGCTGATGGGCACAGCGGTTACGGAATTGATCATTGGTAAATAAAGAAAATAGTCGGTCATGCTCACCGAGTGAATTCCCAATCCGTACCCAATACAGACGATGCTCAGCATGGAAGCGATGTGCACGGCGAAGGAGATCACCATTGTTTTGACGAGTACCACTGGGTGCGAAGCATAGGCGCGATACGCTTCCAGCATCCGGCGAAGCATGTCATAGCGAGGTAGCTTAACCAGCAAATCCCGGACGCGGGGAAATCTGTCACCAAATCCACGCCAGAACCCGATGATCGTGCCTGCGACAGTAACGAGCACGACGACCAGCGTAAACACGGCAAACCAACGCATTTTCACATCATCAAAAACCCGATGGTAGTACGCGACCATCATCACCAACGCGATGAGAAACAGGGCCAGCAGACCGATCAACCGGTCCACGACCACCGTTGTCACCGCCTCGGCCTTTTTGTGGTGGGTTTCGTGGGCGACATACCACGCCTTGATGACATCCCCGCCGGTCGAGCCGAGCATGAAGGCATTGAAGAACTGTCCAATGAAGGAGATCGAAAAGGCGCGCCAGAATCTCAGTTCCAGTCCTTGGACCCGCAACACCCATCGCCAACGGATGACACCCAGGACGA
>CAZAQZ010000187.1:0-6199 GCA_964487175.1 uncultured Verrucomicrobiota bacterium
CGACCTGACCATCAGCGGGCTGGAACCCCAAGTGGACAACTTCGCTCACGTCGGTGGCCTCGTCGTGGGAGTGGCGCTGGCGGTGCTGTTGAGGCGACGACAATCCGTCCTTATTTGACCGAATACACCAGACCGTAGCTGTGATCGTAGCCATGGCCGTATTTGTCCCAGCACACGATCACTTCTCCCTCAAAATGCAGCACTTGCGACACCGCTCGAGCGATGTCCCAAGCGAGAGTCGTGATCTCGCCACCTCTCTTTAAATTCGCCACTTCAATCACGACGGTTCCCCTCGGCTTCATCTGCTGACGCAGTTGTCCGTAGATACTGCGAATGTCTTCCAGATACGCCTCATATCCTTTTCCCTCCATCGAGTAGCCGGTTAATGGATCGTTAATGTCGCTTCGGTTCATATACGAAGGCGACGTGATGGAGAAATTGAATGAGGGAAGGTGATACGATGCCAACTGGCGAGTGTCGCCATGAATCAGGTTTTCGGGGTGCTGGAGTTTGGATTGAACGTATTCCACCTTCGATTTGTTGAATTCGATGCCGAACGGAACGCGCCCCAAGGCTTCGGACACGACCAAGGTTGTCCCATAACCGGCAAGCGGATCAAAAACGACGTCACCTGGCTTGGTGAACTCCTCAAGAAAGTGTCGAACCAGATTTTCCGAGAAGCGCACATCATCCCCCTTGAAGGCTTGAGGTAGTTCATCCCGTTGCGTATTTTCCAAATAGACGTGTGTCTTCATGATGCCTCTTTGCCGAGCCGTCCTTGCCGTGCCAGCTCGTCGGCGAGCAAGCGGGGGGAGACGATTTTCACGCCTTGGATGGTTTTTCCGTAGTAAGCGCCGAAGTCGCGTTCATCGCCGGTTAGAAGATGCGTCGCCTTAGCCGCAATCGCCCCGCCGAGAATCGGAACGTCCTTCGGTTCCAATTTGATTTCGAAGTTGGTATTCAGGGTTGCGACCAATTCCAGCGTGCGCGCCAGTTTGTCCAGTTCGTTGATCAGTGTTGGCTGCTTCAGCGCGAGGTTGCGGCGGGCTTCCTCAAGGGCGTAGGCGTTGGTGAGGCATTCGCCATGTTGGAAGATAAGATCGACCAGCGCCCGAATCCGGCTGTTTGGTTTGGACGCCGAGAAGAGGATGTTGGCGTCGAGAAACACCCTCATTTCTTTTTCTTGAATCGATAATGACGAAGGGCCTGTTCGTTGGCGCGATCAAATTCCGCCAGTCGTTTCTCCGAATAAATCTCGATGGGGAAGGTGACACCGGGGCGGATGAGGATGCCTTGGGCAGTTTCTTCGGCAACAACTTGGCCAGCGTCCTGCAATCCGAGCCGCTGCCGCATTTCCTTTGGCAGGGTCAGCGTCCCACGCCCATTGATATTCAGAACTTTCGTCACACATTCAGTATTTCACACTTTCTGAATAATTGCAAGGGGCGACACGAGGAAAGGCAAGACGCTGGGATCAGGATGCCCGCGTGGCTTCCACCACGAGAAGGAGAGGATGACCCACGTACTTGGTTGCCTGGGGGATTTGTTGGATGAGGGCTTCGTCGCCAACAAATTCGCGGGCCTTCGGTTCGCGGAAACCTGCGTCGGCGATCAACTTGAGGTAATCGGCAACGCTATAACGTTGGGCACCGAGCCGGTATTCGACGGACGAGTCCTCGAAGTTTGCCTCGATTCCGGCCTCTGCCATGTCGGGATGGAAAACGGAAAAGACGAAACGTCCGCCCGGCACCAGTGCCTTGAAGGCATCGCCGAAAGTGACCGGGAGGTTCGTGAGATGTTCGCCGACAAGCGCACAGAGAATGGCGTCGAACACCTCGCGTTTGACCGGAAGCCCGCGATCGAGGTCGGCTTGTGTGAGCGGAACCTTGGGGCAGGTTCGCTTGGCCACGTTCAGCATGCCCATTGAAAAATCAACGCCCACAGGCCGGCTGCCTTGACGTTGAATCAGTTTGAGATTGGCGCCGGTGCCGCAGCCTGCGTCGAGGATTCGTTCGCCGGGCGCGGGCTTCAACACATCGAGGGTGTACCGCCTGTCGAGGGCAACGACCGGGTTCGGCGTGCTGTCGTACGTGCGCGACCAGCGGTCGTACCCTTGGCGAACTCCCGGACGTTCAACTCGTTTTGCCATGGGTTCCTTGGTGTGGTTCGCGCTTGTTCATAGGTTCATCCTGGCGTGCATCAGGGCTGGGCCGGCGGCGCAGGACACGCCCCTTCATCCATCGCCGAAACAGGAACAGGGCAATCACAATTGCCAGGAATGTCAGGGCCGTCCAATCCAATCGGCGCCTCAGCAATGCCCAGTTCTGACCGAAGAAATAGCCGAGCAAGGGGATGGTCGTGGCCCAGATGGCCGCGCCGAGGATGTTGAACAGAAGGAACCGTCGCCAGAGCATGCGCGATGCGCCGGCAAACAGGGCGGTGAACACCCGAAAGCCGGATATAAACCGGGCGACCAGCACGGTCCTGTCTCCGTGCTTATCAAAAAAGTTCTCCATCTGGTCGAATCGCTTTTGCGTGAGCAGGAAGTACTTGCCATAGCGCAGCAGGAAGTTGCGCCCGAGTTCGCGTCCAATCCAGTAACTGCAATTATCGCCGGTGATCGCGCCCGCCGCGGCGATGCCGATGACGGCGATGAGGGAGAACGTTCCCTGGCTGGCGCAAAAACCGGCGGCCAGCAGGATCGTTTCACCCGGCACAGGCAGTCCTGCGTTTTCCAGCATGACACCGAAAAACACGATCCAGTAGCCATACGCCTGAAACAATTGGATGATGTGATCGAGAAAATTCACCCAATCAAGAATAATGGAATCTTCTCAGAAAGTGGAGAAAAGACGACGGGGCATCGCGGACCGTGCTCCGTCTGCAAAAGTGCCAGCGCGCCTCGGAATTCGTGGTATTCATTATACCAACCACGCGAGACGCGCTGGCACCACTTGGCCTGTCGTTACGGTGACCGGCGTCAGACCCGGCGCACAAGCCCGAAAATCAGGCTGACCAGGAAAACTACCAGGAAGATGTAAAACAGAACCCTGGAGATTTCCGCTGCGCCTGCCGCTATGCCGGTAAACCCGAACAGAGCGGCGACGAGTGCTATGACAAGAAATACGGCTGCCCAGTATAACATGGTGGTTCTCCTTTCGTATTTGCTGTTTGTTCTGTCACACTTCGCTCCACTGTCAGCGACGCCGCAACAGGAAGCCCGCCACGAACCCAATTCCTGCCGCGATCAGAACGGATTGGATGGGATTGTCGGCGATGCGCTTGCTGGCGGTCTTCTGGAATTGGACGACCTTTTCGCGGCCTGCTTTGTAAACCTCCTGCGAGGCGTCACGAACGGCGCCGGTAAGTTCCCGGACGTCTTCCTTGAGTCGTCCTGCTGTTTCGACCAAATGGTCGGTGCCGTGCTGATTATGTGCGCTGGCTGCCTTCATGGTGTTTTCCTTTCAGTTTGTCTCTTTGGTCAATCTCCCACGGGGATGACCAGTTTCACTCCTACAAACCTCGATCCCGTTTGGCTGTCGTGGGTCGAGATGACGGTTTTGACTTTTGCATCGCAGAGTACAAAGAGGAGGGGGTTGTCCGAATCGATTGCCTCCGTGTTGCCTGACCCGATGCCCAGCGGGTATTCATGAACGCTGGCCTCCTGTAGGTTAAATAATACATCGTCGATTCGGGATTGTGCGCCGATCACGGTCTGCACGACCGGTGAATCGGTTTGTTGGTGAACCCCGTATTCCTCTTCAAATTTCTGCCTTCGCTGGTCGGAGGGCGAGAGGACGCGCTGCGCGATCAGACCAGCATGCCAATCGTCACATTCGGTATCTGCAAACAAGTTGGTTTTGGCCACTTGAATTGCCGCGAGCGGGAACGATATACGAGTATATTCACGGGTTGGGGCCTTTGTGGGCGCCGGAGTCGGACTCAGGCGCTTCGTCGCCCAAATACTGCCGAATACCACCAGCGTTGTGATCGCGAATGTACTTCCGATGCGATGGTGCCTTGCGATGTTCATGGGAATGGCCGTTGGCGACGTCTATTGATTCATGTGATTCATGGGTATGGGTTGACCCGGCGATAGCCGGTTGGTGGCGACGATGGGCGGCGTCTGGTTGCTCCACGCCGGTACGACGCCGTTGCTGCCAGCTGTCGAACTGGGCTGGTTTGTCATGGCGTTCCCGGGAGCCCGGTTCGTGCTCCAGTATGAGTTGGAGTTCCAGGAGTTTTGATTCGTGTTTACGCCAGTTCCTGGCTGATTCGTCATGCCCGTCGGCTGCATCACACCCGGGTTGGTTAGAGTGCCACTCGGGTCTGTCGCTGTTGGGATGGTGCCGGATGGGTTGGGGGAGCTGTTAATGGCCGCAAGAACAACGCTTCCCCAAATCACCACGAGCGCGAAGTAGAGCATTGTTTTCGTGATTGTATCCACCTTTTACGTTTGTGTTTTTGTTTCTTTACCGAGCGTAGGCGCGAACAAAGGGGGGAACAATTGGGCAGATGACTGGTCGTGGACTGGGAGATCGTCCTAGGAGGCACCCAATCATCTCCTAGGATATTCTCGACTTCGAGGGCTGTTCGGTGTATTGTTCAAAGAGGGTTGAGGGTCGCATGAAGAAACAATGCCAGGTCTGCCTCGGTGCTGTCATTTTGCTGTTGGTTATTGCGTCGGTCACGCCGACGGCGCGCGCCCAGAGCATCCGGTTTCCGTGGGTCGGGTACAGTCATGACGCACAGCACGATTGCATTTCGCCGACCGGGTCGCGACCGCTGAACCACATCCTCTGGCAGACGCCGGTTGACTTGAATCCGCAGTACAGCGGCGGCGAATTATTGATCCACTACGGGACGCCGCTGATCACGCGTTCCAACACCGTCATCATACCGGTCAAGACGGGTGCATTGGGCGGATTCAACTTTGTCGCATTAATGGGGAGCAGTGGCGCGACCAATTGGGTGCAATCGACAGATTATGTTTTTCCGCCGCATGGCTGGACACCGAGTTGTTCGGGTGTGCTGACTCCGAAAAACCGGCTCTACCTTCCCGGCGGCGGCGGGACGGTGTATTACCGCGATTTCCCGGACTCGACGAACGCATCGCCGGTGACGGGGCAGATGGCGTTTTATGGGCTGACGAATTATCTGGCCAACACCAATGCGTACTTGAGCAGTGTGTTCATCGACACGCCCATCACCTCGGACCGCTACGGAAACATATTCTTTGGGTTCCAAGTCACCGGCTCCAATCCCCTGAACCTCCAGGGCGGCCTGGCGCGGATCGATTACAACGGCAGCGGGACCTGGGTTTCGGCGAGCACTATCGTCAGCGACGGCGGCATCAGCAAAGTGACCCAAAACTGCGCCCCGGCCCTGGGCAATGATCACAAGACCGTCTATGTCTCCGTCAACAGCGGCGAGTATGGGTACGGATATCTTGTCGTGCTGAACAGCCGCACGCTTGCGCTGCTGGGCAAGGTCCGGCTCAAAGACGTGTTGAATCCGGGCAACGATGCCGATGTGCCCGACGACGGGACAGCCACACCGTTGGTTGGTCCTGATGGCGATGTGTATTTTGGCGTGCTGGAGAACCCGTGCTGCGAAAATCACGATCGCGGCTGGCTCCTGCATTTCAATGGCGCGCTGACGCAAACCAATATCCCAGGCTCCTTCGGCTGGGACGACACGCCTTCGGTCGTGCCCGCGTCGCTCGTGGCGTCGTATCACGGCGGTTCGCCCTATCTGCTGATGTGCAAGTACAACAATTACGCCGATTATTTCGCCGGCGGCGACGGCGTCAACAAGATCGCCATCCTCGATCCGCGCAACAGCATGTCCTCCCCCATCAATGGCGCCACCGTGATGAGCGAAGTCATCACCGTCACCGGGCCGACGCCCGACGCGGAATTCACCAATGAATATCCAAACGCCGTCCACGAATGGTGCATCAATTCCGCCGCCGTCGACCCGTTCACCAAGTCCGTCCTGGCCAACAACGAGGACGGCAAACTCTACCGCTGGGACCTGACATCGAACACGCTGTCGGAAACAATGACGCTCACCACCGGGCTCGGCGAGGCCTACACGCCGACGCTGATCGGCGTCGACGGCACCGTGTACGCGATCAACGACGCCATCCTGTTCGCCGTGGGCCATTGACGAACATGAAGATGCGCCCGAAACAATT
>CAZAQZ010000188.1:0-3350 GCA_964487175.1 uncultured Verrucomicrobiota bacterium
ACTTCCTGGAAGATAGCGCGTTCGCCGGGATATTGGCGGACAATGATCGGGGAGCTGGGGGTGCCCTGGAGATAACATTGAATGGCGGGCCAGGAAGGATCTTCCGGCGTGTACATGCCGCCCCGCAGCCAGAGGGTGTCGCCGGGTTTAACGGAGGCGGGCTGATTGAAGGCGGTGTAGAGGTCCCAGGGATTATTGATGCTGCCGTCGCCACTGGCGCTGCCATTGGTGGCCACGTAATAGTCGGAAGCCCGGACCGTGACCAAACCCGACAAAAAGGCAAAGACAAGAATAGCAAACGAACTGAAACGACGGAAACTCATTACAACTTTAGCCGCTAAAGAAGCACTTGGCAGGCCAGAATCAGCGGCGGCGGGCGCTTACGGTGCCCCGATTGTAGGAGTCAACACCTTACAATTTGCACGCAGAAGGCCTGGAGCATCTCAGATTGAATTGCCGCGGGCCGATTCTTACATCGCCGCATTCAAGCTGTCGGCGATGGGCTTGACGAAACGGAAATTCATCTTCGCACTGGAATCTGTCAGGGCACCAGGTGGACACGATAATAGCGGGCGGGGCGGTTGGTGGCGCCGCCGACATTTAATAGGTGGCGCCTTTACTTGAAGTCAGCAAGCGAGGCTTGGAACCGCAAAAACGCTTGATAGCATTGTCAGGAAGGATAAGATGCCGGTCAATGAGACGGAATGTCACGCGATGGTCGCGGGGCGTGTGTCCGATGGGAAATGCCGGTTGAGAGTCGGCTCGAACGATTCTGTGCACCGCGACCGGGTGAAATGAGCGGGACCTCGCCGGGAACCTCCCGACCGCCGTGGTGGAGATCGACACCTTTCCACCTGTTTGCGCTTGCGGCCTTGGCCACGTACTACCTGGCGATCTCCTGGCGCCGCTGGCCGGATCCGTTGATCGATTTTGGAAACGATCTATACCGGGCGTGGCGCATCGCACAAGGGGCGGTGCTCTATCGCGATGCCGACTCGTTCTACGGCCCTCTTTCACAACACATCAATGCAACGATCTTTGCCCTGTTTGGGCCCGGGATCATGCACCTGGTTTGGGTAAACCTGGCGATTTTCGCGGCCATTCTGGTGACACTTTATTGCCTGCTGCGACGGGCGTGGGGACCGTTGGCGGGCCTCGTCGCGAGTGCGGTGTTTGTCTCGGTGTTTGGCTTCTCTCAGTTTGTGGGTGACAGCGGCTACACCTACGCAGCGCCATATACGCACGAGGCAACTCATGGAGTGCTTGTATTGCTTCTGCTGCTCGCCGTTCTCGGGAGATGGTTGGAAAATCCCAACCGCCTGGACGCGTTCCTGGCTGGCTTGCTGTTGGGATTGACCTCCCTTCTCAAAATAGAAATCTTTTTTGCCGCAGCCTTATTGACGGTGGCCGGCGTCGCTCTGTGTTGGCAGCGCGAACGACCTATCGGCGTTCGAAGTGTGGTCGCCTGGATTGCGGGATCAATTTTGCCGACGTTGCTCTTCCTGGGATGGTTCCTGAGGAAGCTTCCTTTTCGTGACGCCCTGGGTGCGGCTTGCCATGTATGGTTGAGTTTCTCCAAAACGAGCGCCGTGGCCAGCGACCGGGTCCAGCTTGAATTTCTCGGGTTCGACCAACCGTGGGCGCATCTGATTCAGCACGTCGCGGCAACCTTCATCGCGGGGGCGATCATCGCTGTCATTCTGGGCGTCGGAAGGATTGCCGACCGGGCAAAAACCCCTTTCTTGCGTATTATCATCGCGGGGGCGACGCTTGCCGGAGCGAGTGCCCTTGCGCTGTGGGCCATCTCCTGGATCAACATCGGGCGCTGTTTCCTTGGACTCATGCTGGCGTACCTGATGGGGTATTTGGTCACAACGTTCCGGCAGCGGAGGGCTGAGTCGAACAGCATCGTGAGTCTGCGGATTTTATTCGCGACCCTGGCGGTGGCACTCATGGCGAGGATGATGCTGAACGGTCGCATCGCTCAGTACGGATTTTACCAGGCCGCCATCGCGGGCGCGGTTGTGCCCGCCATTCTTCTGGGCGAGTCCGTCGATTGGGTGGATGCCCAACGCTCCGGGCGGCGGGTTATCATGGCTGGTTTCCTGGCTCTGCTCTTGATTGGCGTGGTGAGGCTCACAGCGGAGTCACGATGGGTGTGGAGATTGAGAACGTATCCGGTGGGTCAAGGCGCTGATCGGTTCTATGCATTTCCTCCAGACGTAAGCCCATTGGCACAAACCGTCCGACTCCTCACGGAAGTGCTGAACCAGCAGAACCAGGATCACACCTTGCTCGTGTTGCCCGATGGCTGGATGCTTAACTATTTGACACGCCGGCCCAGTCCGTTGGCGCCGTTCATCTTTTTCTCTGTGTATACCGAGGACGGACGAGAAGCACAGATCGTCGATGAACTGGTGCGCCAGCCGCCCGACTTGGTGGTCGTTATCAGTCGCGACCTGCAAGGATACGGGATTCAACGCTACGGCGAGAGCGTCGGGAAAGGACAATTGTTGCTGCAATGGGCTTCAACCAACTACACTGTGCTTGCGCGGGTCAATCCCAATCCGTCCGACCCTGCTCACTTTCGGGCCGTTGTGTTGCGGAAGAACTCTCCTGGCCCTCCTGGCACAAGCTAATCTTCGGGGTCAGACCTCACTTTTGACACAGATTCCAATAATCAAGCCCACAAGGGTTCGGCGGCTTGTGATTCGAGCAACACCTGCATCTGGCGAGTAGAAGGCGCCTGACCAAAAGAGCTGGCGGCGGCCAACACCTTGGTCAGGAGGTGAATGTCGCCGGCGGTATTGATAAAGGCGCCTGTACGGCCCAGGGCCCAATGGATCACCAGATCGATTGAAGCCTGGTCGGTGAACGGTTCATACCAGGTCGCGGCAAAATGAGATTGATCCTGCCAGGGCCGGCGTTGAGCGGTCTTAATCAGCTGCACCGCGACGTTTCTGGATTGAGCCACGGCGTACAACGCCTCGAAATCGGCGGCGTAAGCGGGATTCTGCATCAACATGAAATTATAAGGCAGCAGGACCGAATCAAAATCAAACCGTTCCAGGCTGCGCTGATGAATGATCGGGGCATGCAGTGTATGGCTGGTGATCCCGATGAAGCGGGTCAACCCTTGTTGCCGTGCCTCCACCGCTGCCTCCAACGCACCCCCCGGTCCCATGGCCGCTTCCCATTCGTCATCCTCGATGACCGCGTGGAGTTGGATTAGATCTAGATGGTCGGTCTGCAAGCGTTCCAGCGAGCGGTGGATGGATTCTCTCGCTTTTTGATAAGTACGATCGCCCGTCTTGGAGGCGAGGAAGAAATCGTTGCGGTGGCGGGCGATC
>CAZAQZ010000188.1:3360-6196 GCA_964487175.1 uncultured Verrucomicrobiota bacterium
GGTCCATTGATAGGCGATCGACCAGGCGATCTGGGCGAAGGCGAAGTTCAGCATCGCCGTAGGACGCTGCTGTATCAATATGATTCACCCCATATTTGAACAACACTTCCATCGTCTGGTCAGCCTCTGCCTGGCTCACCTGCGAGAAAGCGGCTGCACCAAATAGGGTCCGGGTGCTTAGATGTCCCGTGCGGCCGAATGCCAGTTTGGGTATCATATCTTACATCGCCGTGTTAAAGGCTTCGGCGATGGTCTTGACGAAACGGAATTTCACCTTGCGACGGATTTCAGGCGGCACGTCGGCGATGTCTTTGCGGTTTTGATCGGGCAGGATGACTGTCTTCACTCCCGAGCGCGCCGCGGCGAGTACCTTCTCCTTGATTCCACCCACGGGCAGGATTTTACCACGCAGGGTGATTTCACCCGTCATCGCCAGCGCTGGTTTGATAGGTCGGCGCGTCAACAACGACGCCAGTGCGACCGCCATCGTCACGCCTGCGGAGGGGCCGTCCTTGGGAATCGAGCCGGCCGGCACATGGATGTGAATGTCAGTATGTTCGATATTCTTGGTCTCGATTCCCAATTGGTTCACGTGGGAGCGGATATAACTCAGGGCCGCTTGGGCGCTCTCGCGCATGACGTCGCCTAGTGAACCGGTCAGAATCAAACTGCCTTTGCCGGGCATTTGTGTCGCTTCGATAAACAAAATGTCGCCGCCCGCCGCGGTCCACGCCAAACCGATCGCCACGCCGGGATCGGTCGTGCGTTCGGCCACGTCGTGGAAGAATTCCGGCGCGCCAAGAAAATCCTTCAGGTTTTTCGGAGTGACGGTCACGGCGGTGGTTTTGCCTTCGACGATGCGGCGCGCGGTGCGCCGGCAAATGGTGGCGATCTGGCGTTCGAGGTGGCGAACACCCGCTTCACGTGTGTGATCGCGAACGATGGCCGCGAGCGCGCCTTCTGTGAAGGTCAACTGGCTTTTCTTCAGCCCGTGCTCGGTGATCTGCCGCGGAATGAGATACTTCGTCGCGATGTGGATTTTCTCATGTTCCGTGTAACCCGGCAGACTGATCACCTCCATCCTGTCGCGCAACGGGGGCGGGATCGGTTCCAGCAGGTTGGCCGTCGTGATGAACATGACGCGCGATAGATCAAACGGCACTTCCAGGAAATGATCGGAGAACGCGTTGTTCTGTTGCGGGTCGAGCACCTCGAGCAGCGCCGAACTCGGGTCGCCGCGAAAATCCGCGCCCACCTTGTCGATCTCGTCCAGCATGAACACCGGGTTGTTGCTTTCGACCCGGCGCAAACTCTGGATGATGCGGCCGGGAAGCGCGCCGATGTAGGTGCGGCGGTGACCGCGAATCTCCGCTTCGTCGTGAACGCCGCCGAGCGAAATGCGGAGGAACTTGCGGCCCAGCGCCCGGGCGATGCTCTTGCCCAGCGAGGTTTTGCCGACGCCGGGCGGGCCGACGAAGCACAGAATGGGTCCCTTGCCGGGGGCGCTGCCGTCGCCGTTGCTCTTGAGTTTGATCACGCTGAGGTATTCGAGGATGCGTTTCTTGACCTGCTCGAGGTCATAATGATCCTCGTTGAGAATTCTCTTGGCGCGCGCGATGTCGAGCTTGTCCTCCGTGGATTTGGACCAGGGCATGGCGACCAGCCAATCGAGATAATTGCGGACTACCGTGTACTCGGCCGCCGCAGTGGGGATCGATTCCAGGCGATCAACCTCCTTGAGGGCGATCTTCTTCACTTCAGGCGGCATTTGGGCCTTGTCGATCTTGTCGTGCAGTTCCTTGACCTCGTTCCCGTGCTCGCCGCTTTCGCCGAGTTCCTTCTGGATGGCCTTCAACTGCTCGCGCAGGAAATACTCGCGCTGGGTCTTGCTGAGGGCCTTGCTAACTTTCGTCTGGATTTCGGTGCCGAGATGCAGGACTTCCAATTCCCGGTTCAATAGTGTCCCGAGCATGCTGAGGCGCACGCGCACGTCGAGCGTTTCAAGCAAATCCTGCTTCTCTTCGAGTGAAAGATTGATGTACGCCGCGATGAGATCGGCCAGTTTGCCGGGTTCGTCCGCATTGAGCGCCGCGACCTTCAAATCCTCGGGCAGGCCGGGGGAGAGGTTGATCACTTCCTGAAACTGTGTGGCCGCGTTGCGTGCGAGCGCGGCGAGTTCAAGGCCGGTCGTCACCTCGTCGTCCCTGGGTTCGATCTCCGCAATCAGGTACGGTGTCTCGGTCTGAACGCGCACGATCTTCATGCGTTTCACGCCCTGGAGCAGCGCGCGGACGCTGTCGTCGGGAAACTTCAACATGCGCACGACGCGGGCGACGCACCCAAACTCGTGAATGTTCTCCATGCGCGGATGTTCGATGTTCGGGTCCCGTTGCAGGGTGACGCCGAGGAGACGGTCTCCCGCGACGACGTCGTCAATCAACCGGATCGAATGGGAACTGGAGACCAGCAACGGCACGACCATGTGCGGGAAAACAACGACATCGCTCAGCGGCAAGACAGGCAGCCGGGACGGAATGCTGGGCATGTCCGGCGCGCCCTTGGTTGCCTCCGGGCTGGATAACTTGTCTTGTATCGTTTCAGCCATTGGTCTACGACCCCCTACGCCATTGCGTGGGCGAAACGACATCCCCTTCCTAAGACAACTTCGCGGCAGGTTCTCGAACGGTCTAACCGGCCTGCTCGATGATCACGGTGACGGTCCGGTGTTCGGACTGTTGCGACTTGGGCAGTTCGATTTGCAGGAACCCATTGCGGAACTGCGCCCGAACGCGGCTGCCATCAACCGAACGGGGGATGACGATACGCCGCTCAAAAT
>CAZAQZ010000189.1:0-6146 GCA_964487175.1 uncultured Verrucomicrobiota bacterium
CAGTTCGGTGCCACGGCGTTTACGATCGGCTCGCTCAGCGGCGACCCGGGCAGCGCTGTGAACCTCGCCAGCTATCAGTTGACCGTCAACCAAACCTCGAACGGGACATTTGCGGGGGACCTCACCAGCTCCAGCGGCGGCCTGGTCAAGACCGGTCCCGCGAACCTGACCTTGAGCGGCAGCAACACGCTCGGCAATGCCACCACAGTCAGCCAAGGCACATTGACCCTGGATTATACGAGCCAGGACAATAACAAGATCTCCACCGGCGGCCCCTTGATTCTCAGCGGCGGTACCCTGCAGGTTCTCGGCAACCTCACGGGCTCGTTCACCCAGCAGATTTCCGGCTTGTTCCTGACGGGTAATGGTGGCGCTTCCACCATCATCAACGAATCCGGCAATACGTTGCTGGATTTCACCACCGGCAGCGTGAGTCTCGGCGGAAACGATTCGGTCAACTTTTTCGTCACTGGCGGTGGCGGCGTGCGGTTGCCGGAGACGCCGAACAGTCTGCTGGGAATTTGGGCGACCACGGACTCGGGCGACCCGGCTTTCGTGAATGGAACCTTGTTCGTCGTGCCACTGACAAACTACACCGGCGCGCTGCCGGCTGCGGGCTCCAATCCCGCCGGGAATTATCTCGACACTGTGGGCATCGTCACCAACTCGGAGACCGCCAGCCTGTTGAACTTTCGTGACGCGCCTTCCCTGAGCATTTCCAACGGCGCGGTGCTGCAATTGAGCAGCGGACTGCTGTTTCCCGGCCTGACGACGCTGAGCATCAACGGGAGCGGACAGTTGGGCGCCAGCAACGCCACGTTGACCATCAACACCAGTGCGTCGCTCGGCGGCAATGCGCTGACCGTCGGCGCGTTCATCACCGGCGGCAGCGGTTCGCTTACCAAGCTGGGGCCGGGGACGTTGATCGTCACCAATAACAACACGTTCACCGGCGGCACGACCATCGCGTCCGGTGTGCTGCAGGTCGGCACCGGCGGCAGCCTCGGGCCGGGCAACATCCTGGACAACGGCACGCTGGTCTACGCACACGCCGACGCAGTCACGCTGACGAATTTCATCAGCGGCAGCGGTACGTTTGTGCAAGCGGGCACCAACTTGCTGGCGGTTGCAGTCAACGAGCAACACAGTGTGACGGTCGTCAACGCGGGCACCCTGTCGCTTAACGTTTCGCAAAGCTCCACCGGCGGCACGATCGTCAACGGCGGGTTCCTGCTGCTCAATTCTCCGGCACAGTCGCCCACCTTGGCGCGCAATAGTTCGGTCACCGTCAACGCGGGTGGCCAAGTGGGCGTCACCAACGTCAACAACGTCCAGAACGACGAATCGTGGACGATCAACGGAGGCATCGTGTCTGTCGTCGGCGGCGGGCATCAACATTTTGGCCCGCTGGTCATCAACGGTGGCAGCATTACCACCGGACCCGGATCCTCCGCGTACGACGGACGCGGCAATTTCTCGCTTGATTCGAATGTCACTGTCGGCGGAACCAGCCCGGCCACCCTGAATGCCAACACTGGCATTAACCTGGGCGCGCTGTTGGTGGGCAATCTGTATGTGACCTTCAATGTCGCCGACGTCACAACCAACGGAAATGCGGATTTGACTGTCACAACGAAATTCACCAATCACGACGGTGACGGCTCGCCACGCGGGTTGATCAAGACCGGCTCGGGCACGATGCTCCTGAGCGCGGCGTGCGACTACAGTGGCGCGTCGATCATCAGCAACGGCGTGCTCATGTTGGGTCACGCGCTCGCGGCTCAGAACAGCACGATCAGCAATTGGATCAATGGCGGGCTGGCATTCAGCACCACCAACGTGTTTACCATCGGCGGCCTTGCGGGCGATGGTGACATCGGCTTAACCAACGGCAGCGGCGGCATCACGCTCATCGTCAGCAACAACGCCGCCAACACGTTGTACAGCGGCAGTTTGAGTGGCAATGGTGGATTGATCGTGGTCGGCGGCGGCGAACTGACTCTCTCCGGTGTGAGCACCTACGCGGGAGCAACGACGGTCAGCAACGGGACACTGGCGCTCACTGGGTCCGGCCAACTTGTGAATTCCGCGACCATTACCATTGCCAGTGGCGCAACACTGGACGCGAGTGGGGCGTCTGGCGGGACCACCACGTTCAACGGCGGCCAAACATTGCAAGGAGCCGGCACCATGAAAGGCAGTGTAACACTGCTTGCCAATGCGACATTGATTCCGGGACCCGCAGCCGGCAGCACCTTGACGTTCGCCAACAACTTGACAATGAGCAATGGCTCCACCCTCCAATTTGCCCTCGGCACCAATGGTTGTCTCGCAGCAGTAACGGGCAACCTGACGCTGGGTGGCACGCTTAACATTACCGACGCGGGCGGATTCACCAACGGCACCTACACGCTGTTTACATACACGGGCGCACTCACCTACAACGGGATCGCCATCGGAACCCGCCCGAATTGGAATTTTCTCTATGCGATCAACACCAACACGACCGGGCAAGTGCAATTGGTCGTCACGACGGACTCCAGTCTACCCCCGTACATCCAATGGCAGTTGCAGTACTTCGGCTGCAGCAATTGCACCCAGGCCGCGACGAACACAGATTTTGACGGCACGGGACAGAACAATCTTTTCAAGTACGTCGCGGGCCTCAACCCCACAAATCCCGCATCGGTCTTTGTTTTGAACATCGCCGCCGCCACGCCCAGCCAAAGGAACCTGGTTTACTACCCTATCTCAACGGGACGCACGTATACGGTGCAATTCACCACCAATATCGTCAGCACTCTCTACACGAACCTGACAACGCTGAGCGCACTGATTACCAACGGCACACAAGTCTCGGTCACCGACACCAATAGCACGCAATCTTCGAAGTTTTACCGCGTTCGGGTCACGTTTCCGTAAGAAGAAATATCGGGAGGCATTGGCGCATGCATTTCATCCCTTCATCACTGGCGATGGCGGTGGGGGGTCCGGCCTGTAGGCCAGGGTTTTGCTTGGCTTCCTTCTTGCTCCAAGGGTCTTGGAACGCCGCAACCGATTGCATGGCAGGCGTTCCCATAATGCAGGGCGTTGGGTTTTCATGATACGTAACTATATGAATGGGCGCGTGTTAAAGCAGCGAGTTGTCGGGACTGTGTTCGGGTTTGCCATACTCGTCTGCGCGTTGCTGGCCATTCAGACGTTCTCGTCTATGGCCGGACCCATCAGCGTTGGCATCAATTTTTCCGATGGCAGCGCGTCGAGCCAGATCGCGGGGGACACGACCGACGGCTGCAGCAACTGGGTCGATTCGTTTACGCTCGTCAATAACGGTTTTGTCGACAAGGGTTATTCCGGCTTGGCCTGCGGCAGCGCCACGTTCGCCAGCGGCGTGATCACCTGCCAGTGGAATTCCTCTGATTCTTTTGAGGCAGGCAACTCCAGCAGCCTGGATCAAGACCTCTACCTATCGTATCTGGACGATGGAAACAATGGAGGCTGCAACGTAAACCAGAGCGGCCCGATTGGCGTAAGCGTGACGCTTTCAGGAATCAGTAAATGGCTTGCTGCCAATTATGCCACGCGTTACCAGGTGCGGCTCTATTGTTCCTCCACCTGGAACTTGAGCCAGATGACCACCTCGACCCCTGTTGCCGTCCGCTTGGGTGCACCGAATCCGGCAAACGGGTCAACGCAATTAACAGCCTTGGCGGTCCTGGAGACGGTGCAAATGCAGTGGCTGGGAGACGGCGGGTTCCCTACCACGAATTCAGGCTCCGCGGCCCGGGGCTACGGCGATTCTTCCGGTAACTTGAGCAATGACACCATCAGCATCACCATTCCCTGGCAAGGCGCTCTGAGTAATCAGACCCGCGGCTCTCTTGCTGCCATCAAACTAACGCCTGTCAATGCGGTCACTGCGCCGACGGGGCCGTTGCTGGCCTACGAGCAGAGCGTGACGAACAACTCGCCCCTGGTGTTCTGGCGATTAAATGAGACCAATGGTGTGGTGGCGTTCGATTACTTCGGCAATTACAATGGCTCCATCGGCAGCGGCGTGACCCTCGGCATCAACGGACCTCGCAACCCGCCATTCAGCGGCTTCGGGACGAACAATACCGCCATGCTGCTGAGCAACACGGCGAATTCGTATCTGACCATGCCGACGCTCAATCTGAATACCAACTCGGTGACGATCACCGGCTGGATCAACCCGAGCGGAATCGAGACGTCCCTGGCGGGCGTGGTGTTCTGCCGCAGTGGGACGACCGCTGCCGGGGTGAACTTTACATCTGGATCGAACAACGAACTGCGTTATACATGGAACGGGGCCCGCAACAATGTGAGCACCGGGTTGATCGCGCCGACCAACCAATGGTCGTTCTTTGCGCTGGTGGTGACGCCGTCCGGCGCGACGTTGTACCTGGGCACCAACGACGTCCTCAACTCGTACACGGACAATGTCAGCGAGACGAACCAGGCATTCGACGCCCCTTTGTTGCTCGGCTACGACACGGGGGGAAGCGGACGCGCCTTCACCGGCGGAATCGCCGAGGTCGCGCTTTACAGGCAGGCCCTGACCCCCGCGCAGATCCAACTCCAGTACATCAGCGCGGCCGGGTGCCTGGGCAATCCGTCCATTGTTAATTCGCCAACCAATCTGACGGTGTACAGCGGGACCAACGCCACGTTCTCCGCAAGCGCGACGGGCCCGACGGTGCTGAGCTACCAATGGCAGGTCAGCACCAATGGCGGCGCAACCTTCGCCAACATCAGCGGAGCGACCAACACCAGTTACACCACGCAGTCCGTATTCCTGTCGAATAGCAGCAACGAATTCCGGATGGTGGCCAGCGGCCTGTGCGGTTCGCCCGCGACATCGGCAGCTGCCACAGTGACCGTTGTCCCGCCACCGCTGGATGGGTATGGCGCCGAGGTGACGAATTTCAGCCCCGTGGTTTTTTGGAGGTTAAACGAGACCAACGGCGCCAGCATCGCCTACGATTACTTCGGCAATAATAACGGCACCATCAATGCCGGCGTCACGGCAGGGGTCAGCGGACCGCAGAACCCGCCCTTGGTGGGATTCAGCGGCAACAATACCGCGATGTTGCTCAATGGCACGACCACATCATATCTGACAATGCCGATATTCAACTTCACCACGAATGTTCTCACCATGACCGGCTGGATGAACCCCAGCATCCTGGAACCCTCCTCCGCCGGCGTCGTGTTCTGCCGCGGCGGCCAGACCGGGGCCGGTGTGAATTTCTCCGGCGCGGTGAATAACGAATTGCAGTACAGTTGGGGCAGCCGCTATGGCATCAGCACCGGCCTTATTGTGCCCACGAATCAATGGTCGTTCTTTGCCCTGGTCGTGACCTCCAACGGCGCCACCCTCTATGTCGGCACCAACAGCGTGCTCCGCTCCTACACAGACGTCTACAACGAAGATATCCAGGACTTCAACTTCCCTCTCTTGCTCGGATTCGATGGCTCCTCCGGTTCGCGTCTGTACAGCGGCAATTTGGCCGATGTCGCACTGTATAACTACGCGCTCACTCCGTCGCAAATCCAGCTTTTGTTCATCGCCGGCGCCGGCTGTCCGGGCAGCCCGACGATCACCACCAACCCGGTCAGCCAGTCCGTCATAAGCGGCTCAAGCGCCTCGTTCTCGGTTGGCGCGACCGGCCCGACGCCGATCACGTATCAATGGCAAAGCAGCACCAACGCTGGAGCCAGCTATTTCAACCTGATTGGCGCTTCCAACACCGTTTACAGCACAGCTCTGACGACGCTCTCCAATAGCGGCACTGTATATCGCGCCCTGGCCACGGGTTTGTGCGGCGCCGCGGCCACATCATCGGTCGCCGTTTTGTCCGTTGTCCCGCCGCCGCCCTTGGCGCCGTATGCTCAGGCGATGACGAACAACAATGCGCTCGCCTACTGGCGGATGAATGAGCCGGCCGGCTCGACCATTGCCTACGATTTCTTCGGCGTGTACAACGGCGCCATCGGTCAATACGTCAACGCGGGTGTGCCCGGACCGCAATCACCGCAGTTTAGCGGTTTCGAAACCAATAACACGGCGATGCAGTGCAATGGTTACTCGGCTTATCGTTCGCTTGCCAATAAACGCAACGGGA
>CAZAQZ010000190.1:0-6145 GCA_964487175.1 uncultured Verrucomicrobiota bacterium
GGATTGCATCGCATTGCCTGCCCGATGTTAAAACCGGGCGAATGAGCGGTCAATCCGGATCCGAAGCGGGAACACGCGACGAGGCCGAAAGGATTCACAGCAGGCAGAGATGCAGGTCTGCTTCAATACGCGAGGCTGAGGGTGTAGCGGAGGATATTATGGCAGTGGACGGTGTCCACCGTGGTCTTGCTGCGCCAGCCTTCGCAAACCATTTCGCCGGACACTCTCGTGCGATGTTTGGCGACGGCGTCGGCAATGATCTCGGTCAGATCAAAATCGCCACGGATGCACTCGTTGTTGGGACAACTGAATCGGAACACGGACTTGGCGTTGGAAATGTTGACCGTGTACTTGATTTGGCTGTTTCGGGTCAAACCCTCGGCATCGTGGTGACTGAGTTCCACGGTCAGGGACTTTAATTTCCTGAATTTATCAGCCAAGCTCAGCGAGTCCTTGACGCGCTGGCCTTCCTGCTCACGGTATTCAGACCGGGGACCTAATCGTTGTCGTTGCATAAATCGCGATTCTGTTTATAGCCGCGTGGCCAGAATAGCACCGAAATGACACGCTGTCTGTAACAATCGCAAAATATAAAAGGCCGGATGGGGAGAGCTGCGCTACAGGCTCTTATAGTAGAAACCGGCGGCTTCGGCGGATTTGCGGTCAAAGAGATGTTTGATATCGATCAGCACCGGCGGGTTCATCTTCGTCTTGAGCTGGTCGAGCGTGAGGGAGCGAAAGGCATTGTGTTTGTTGGCGACCAGAACGCAGTCGCACTTGGAGACTTTGTCGAACTCGACGTTCTCGATTCCAAAATACTTCCGCACCATGTCGGGACCGAGCAACGGTTCGCAACCGAGGACGTGCACGCCGTAGTCCTGCAGGTAGGTAATCGTGTCGTGGACCTTGCTGTTGCGGATGTCGGGCACGTTCTCCTTGAACGTCAACCCCATCACCAGCACGGTCGCTCCCTTGATCGGTTTGCCGGCGTGGCTCAGACCTTTGACCACCAGCTCGCCGACGCGGATGGGCATGGAATCGTTGATCTGGCGGCCGGCGAGGATGACCTGCGGGTGATAACCAAATTCCTGCGCGCGGTGCGTCAGATAATAGGGATCGACGCCGATGCAGTGGCCGCCGACCAGTCCGGGATGATACTTGTGGAAATTCCATTTCGTGCCTGCCGCGGCGAGCACTTCATCGGTGTGCAGGCCGAGCCGCTCGAAAATCAGCGACAACTCGTTCATCAGGGCGATGTTGAGGTCACGCTGGATATTCTCAATGACCTTGGCCGCTTCGGCGGTCATGATGCTGGAGGCGTGATACACGCTCTTGGCCACGAGCGAATAGAGCGCGCTGACTTCCTGCAGCGTCTCCTCGTCGCACCCGCTGACGATTTTGACGATTTTGTCGACGGTATGCTCGTGGTCGCCAGGATTGATGCGCTCGGGTGAATAGCCGATTTTGAAGTCCCCGAGTTTGAGTCCGGATTTCTCTTCGAGGATCGGCAGACACACTTCCTCGGTGACGCCGGGGTACACCGTGCTTTCGAAAACCACAATCGAACCCTTGGACAGATTCTCACCGACAATGCGCGAGGCGCTCTCGACGGGTTCGAGATCAGGAACGTTGGCCTTGTCCACAGGTGTGGGCACTGCGACGACGATATACTTGCACTGGCGCAGTCCCTTGGGGTCATGGGTGAAACTGATGTTGGGGTTCTTCAGGTCCCCGCCCAGCGTTTCGCCCGTGCGGTCGATGCCCTTCTGCAATTCCTCGATGCGACGAGTGTTGATGTCGAAGCCGACCACCTTGAGGTGCTTGGCGAACGACACAGCGAGAGGCAGTCCGACGTACCCCAGACCGACAACAGCAACAGTTCCTTCAATCTTCTTCATGTCGTGACGCCCAATTAAAGCAAGTGTCGTGCTGGAAATTCAACTCACGACCTATACATACGGCGCGTTGACCTGATGAATCCGGCTGAGGCTCAACAGCCCCGTAAGTAGCGTCCGCAGCGTATGATACTCCTTTACGTCAATCCTATGCCCATCGGCGTCTTTCGTCAACGGCTTCACCCCGATGATTTCGTGTGTCCCCGGATTGAACCGCACTTCCAGAACGCCATCCCTATAGACCGCCGTCTTCTTCTGTTCATTCACTGAAAGCGAATGGACATTCCCTTCGATGCGGCCGGTGATCTCACTGGTGCCGTTGGCGCGCGTAATGTAGAAGCCGTCACGTTTCGGATTGTCGAGCCAGGTCTCGCGATTGGCAAAGAAGTTTGGCTTCTGGATAAATGGTCCGCCGTACTCGGGACAGAACGTGTCGCAGTTGCCGCATTCGTTGCACCAATCGGCGAAGTTGGCGATTTGATGCGGCTTGTCCACCTTCAGCATGCCGCGGTCCGCCTGTTGCAGTTGCCCGTCCTTCCAAGAGTAATTGTCAAACTCGATCTCGAAGGGTGCGACCTCGTAATAAAAATTGGCGTCGTTGGGACAGACCGGAATGCACTTGTCGCACGTGATGCAGTCGAATACCCAGAGCTTTGAGTCAATGCGTCTCGGCACCGCCTTGTTCTTCTCAAAACTGTAACGCAGATCGGTGACTGTCCGCGCCCAAATCGGGCTGGTGTTGGCATTGCCGGCGAACAGGATGGCTTTGTCGCGGTCGCCTTTTGCGAGTTTCATCGCATCGGTCTCATTGCCCTCCGACTTCAAAACGAAATCGCCGATGTTCGTCACGCCGAGTTGTTTCATGCGGTCTTCGAGATTCTTCAGATACTCGAACAACCGGCCGAAGCCGCCGACCTTCAGCAAATCCGAGCAGGTGGTAATCGGCACGAAACCGCACGCGACACAGTTCGCGAAATTATGTTTGTCCACGCCCGCGGAAAAACTGATCGGACAATCGGGACCGAATTTATCGCGCCAGACTTCCACGAGCCGCAGCGTGATGACGTGCAGGGGCGCGCCGCTCAGGTACATAATCTGGTCCTTCGGGAAGAAGGAGCGATGGTTGATGACTTCGAGCGTGTTGCTGAATTTCGCGCCGAAGCCCAGCCCGAGCTTCTTCGCGGTCGCCTGCAGTCGCCGCACCATCTCGACGCCTTCATCGAACTTCAGCCCGGCCTCGACTGCCTTGGGGTTGACCTGGATATCTTTGTAGCCGAGCCGGTCATGGAGCAGGTGATTAAGTTCTTCGAGCCCGAGCATCGTCGGGTTCATCTTCACCGTAACGTGCATGCCGATCTCGGTGAGCAGGAAATGGCAAATCTTTTCGATCTCGTTCGGCGGACAGTTATGAAAGGTCGAGAGCGTGACCGTGTTGCAAATCTCCCCGCGGTAGGGCAGGTCACGGAATTGTTTCCACCGGTCCGGTATCTCCTGACGGAGCTTGTCGATGTGGGTGCGGGCATTGCGCAGGCTGGAGATGAAGTTGCGAATGGGCTGGCTGCTGATGCCTTTCAGATCGTAGCCCAGGCTGAAATCATAAACCGTCGCCGTCTTGTCAAACTGGCTCGGCGCAAATTCCAACAGATTACTCGCCACCAGCATGTCGACGAGCATCATGCCGGCGACATATTCGTGGATCGACTCGTGCAACCGCAGCTCCTGCGAGAATTCGATGTTGTAGCCGACGTTGGTCATGTCGATGCAGGGGCGGTTGATGACCAATTGATCGTCGATCTGCACCGTCTTGAGTTCGAGGATGCGCGAGCCGCCGAGCCAACTCAGCACCAGATTTTGCGCCATCTGCGTCTGCGGTCCGGCGGCTGGACCGACAGGAGTTGCGGCTTTTTGGCCGTGAAACCGCACGCTGGTGTCCAGACCCGGGTCAGGCCGATACACTTTGCGCAGAGGAAGATCGAAAATGGTCTGCTGCTTCGCTGGCTCGAGAAACATTCGCGTCACAAGGTCGCGGAAAGGGGCTGAATGCAGGTCTGCCATAGGGTCAATTCTGTCAATTGACTTTAAGGTTTATTTTCGCTAAGTCTAGAACTTTATCGCCAGCACCGCTGGCGCGCGTCCATGAACCTAAACCGCCTTATTCAAGTCGCCCGTGGCGAATCGCCTCCCGATCTCGTGATCAAGGGCGGACAAATCGTCAATGTTTTCAGCAATGAGATTTATCCCGCCGACGTCGCCGTTTGCAACGGGCAGATTGCGGGTGTCGGCAGCTACGACGGACCCAACATCCTGGACGCGCACGGCAAATTCATCGCGCCCGGGTTCATCGACGGTCACATGCACATCGAAAGCTCGATGGTCACCGTCTGGGAATTTGCCAAGACCGTCCTGCCGCACGGCACCACAACCATCATCGCTGATCCGCACGAACTGGCCAATGTGCTCGGCACGGAAGGCATTGAGTACGTCCTCAAGACCGCCAAGTACCAGCCGCTGAGCGTGTATGTCATGCTGCCTTCGTGCGTGCCCGCCACCGATCTCGAAACCAGCGGCGCCCGGCTCAAGGCGGTTGATTTGCTCCCGTACCTGAACAGCCCCTGGGTGCTCGGTCTCGCGGAGATGATGAATTATCCCGGCGTGGTGCATGAATCTGCCGAGGTGTTGGACAAGCTGCGCATCGTCGGCGGAAAGATCATCGACGGTCACGCACCGCGTTTGAGCGGTCGTGACCTGAACGCCTACATTGCCGCCGGCATCAGCAACGATCACGAATGCACGACGGTGGACGAAGCGCTGGAAAAATTGCGGCTCGGCATGCACATCGCCGTTCGCGAAGGAAGCGTGACCCGCGACCTTTTGACGTTGTTGCCGCTGATCAAACACGAAAACGCCGACCGGTTTTTCTTTTGCACGGATGACCGCACGCCCGCCGACCTTATCTCGCGCGGCCACATCGATTCGATGGTGCGGATGGCGATGGGCGCGGGGATGGAACCTGCGTTGGCGATACGGCTCGCCACGCTCAATACCGCGCAATATTTTGGCCTGCGCAAAGTCGGAGCGATTGCGCCGGGGTGGACGGCCGACCTGCTCATCCTTTCCGATCTCAAGAAATGCGCCATTGAGAAAGTCTTCAAGCATGGGCACTTGATCGCCGAGAAAGGGTACATGCTCGGGACGAAAGCGATGCGGCCGATGACCGACGTGCACAACTCGGTGCACATCCGTGCGTTGGGAGATGGCTGCTTCACGATTCCCGCAAAGAATGGTCGCGCGCGGGTGATGGAATTGATCCCCGACCAGATCATTACGAGGCAAACGTTCGTCACACCGAAGTGCGACAACGGACAGGTTGTTTCCGACACGCAGAACGATGTATTGAAGATCGCCGTTATTGAGCGTCATCATGGCACGGGGAACATCGGGTTGGGATTGACCAAAGGCTTTGGCCTGAAGTCTGGCGCCATCGCCAGCAGCGTCGGTCACGATGCGCACAATATCAATGTGGTCGGCACCAACGATGCCGACATGCGCGCAGCGGTTGAGCAAATCGTCAAGATGCAAGGCGGATTTGCCATCGCGAACCACGGCGAGATTCTCGCGTCCGTGCCCCTGCCGATTGCCGGACTGTTAAGCCAGAAGCCGTTGCCGGACGTAAAAGAAGAACTGGATACCGCCAACGCCGTTGCCGCCAAACTCGGCTGCAAGGTCAAGGAACCGTTCATGGCGCTGTCGTTCATGGCCTTGTCGGTGATCCCCGAACTGAAGCTGACCGACCTCGGCCTGGTCGATGTAAACCAGTTTAAAATCGTGGATTTGTTTGAGCCGTAGGAACTCGCGCTTGGAATCTGTTTTCGACCTGCCCACTGCGCAGCCGGTTCTGTGAACCACCAGCCTTTCACGCTGACGAGTTGAGACAGCCGTGGGGGTTGCACTAGGGTCGCAACGCATTCGTTTGGATGCTGGAGGAGAACCACGTATGAAATCATTCCCGCAGAGCCCCTGGCTTTGCATGTGATCTTCAACTATCCTGTGTTCAGTCAACCAATGGTATTTCGTCTGGTAATCGACGACGGTATACGCCACAATATTGGTCACTTGCAGGGGCGCGGAGCGGTGCTGCGGGTGACACTGTAAAGGTCGAGTGTGCGGGTTGCGATGCCATAGAAAAGTCCTGTTAGTAAATGTGTGGGACACCTTGAAAACTCCTAGACAGCTCTCATTCAAAGGTTTTC
>CAZAQZ010000191.1:0-706 GCA_964487175.1 uncultured Verrucomicrobiota bacterium
ATGCGCTGTATCTCGCGTTGCGCGCACTGGATGTCGGACGCGGCGACGAAGTGATCACCGTGTCGCACACGTTCATCGCCACGACGGAAGCGATCTCCCAAACCGGTGCGAAGCCGGTGTTTGTGGACATTCGCGAAGACACGATGCTGATGGATCCCGACAAAATCGAAGCGGCGATCACACCACGCACCAAGGCCATCGTGGCGGTTCATCTGTACGGCCAGCCCTGCGAGATGGACCGCATCATGGAAATCGCGCGCAGACACGGCCTGAAAGTTGTTGAAGATGCCGCACAAGCGCACGGAGCGCGCTGGAAAGGTCAGCGCACTGGCATTTTGGGAGATGTCGCCTGTTTCAGCTTTTATCCGGGGAAAAATCTCGGCGCGTATGGCGACGGCGGCGCGGTAGCCGGGAATAACGAAACCTTGCTGAAGAAGGTGAAGATGCTCGCCAATCATGGACGGCTGGAGAAATATTTGCACGAGATAGAAGGCGTAAACAGTCGCCTGGACGGACTGCAAGCCGCCATCCTGCGCGTCAAACTTCCGCATCTGGACAAATGGAACGAGGCACGCCAACAACACGCGGCGCAATACCTGTCCCTGCTCCGAGGCGGCGACATGGTGTTGCCATCCATACATCCCGACGCAGACCCGGTCTGGCATTTGTTCGTCGTTCGACTTGCTGATCGTGAGAAGGTCCAGGC
>CAZAQZ010000191.1:716-6108 GCA_964487175.1 uncultured Verrucomicrobiota bacterium
TAAACAGCAAGGCATCGACACAGGCGTTCACTATCCCGTGCCGCTTCATTTGCAACCTGCCTATGCTTATTTGAAGCTCCCAAAGGGTTCGTTGCCGATCACGGAAAAAGTCTCTGCGCAAATCCTCAGTCTGCCCATGTATGCGGAAATGACAGAGGAAATGGTCAGCACCGTCGTGAACGCTCTGCGCTAGATCACGAGACGGGATGAATTATCGATTTCAAAAGTTTACGAGTCTGTATGGCGCGTTTGTCCGGCAGTTCCTGACAAACAATCCGGGCAACGAAGCGCTTTCGTACCAGCAGCTCTATGACAACCTTGCCCGCACATGTTACGGGTGGTCCAACTTTTTCGAGAAGCACATGGCCGACCTGGGCAACGCGGCCGAGGACCTGTTTGCCTCCTGCGAACCATTGCAAAAGGCATGGGCGCGCGAACACGGCGTCGCGTACGGCGCCGACTCGTGGCTCGCCGACATCGTGCTGGCACAGGTACGCGCGTTTCAGCCGGACGTACTGTTTTTACAGGACTTATACCTGTTCGATGCGAAGTTTCGGAAGCGGCTGAGAGAATCGCTGAACAAACGCGTCCTGATGATTGGCTGGCGCTTCGCCGTAACGACCGATTACAGCGACTTGAAAGACCTGGACGTTCTGGTGACCGGAAACAAGTACTTCGTCGACACTTTCCGCAATCAAGGGGTGCACGCCGAACTGATGTCGTTGGCGTTTGAAGCAGCGATCCTAGACCGCATCAAACTGCCGACGGAAAAACACCTGGGTTTCACTTTCGTTGGCAACGTGGGCAGCCCTGATGGACCGCACTCCGAGCGTTATGCAATGGTTGATGCGTTAATGAAATCGACTCCGATGGAAATCTGGGGCGAGTCACAGGAGCCGCCGCCGCGAAGCGCGAGAGGTCGCCTGCAGGCAAAGATGATTTATCAGGGCAACCGTCTTCTGAATGCCGTCGGTGTTTCGGATGATAGGCGCGCGCGACTGCCCGCGTTGGGTCAGGGCGCAGGATGGACAATCGACCCGACTCTACCCTCAATTCAGCGTCGTTATCCTGGACGAACCAACGGTCAGGTGTTCGGGCTGGATTATTTTGATGTGCTGGCGAGATCGAAGATCTGCTTCAATTGCCACATCGATGTTGCCGGCAATTCCGCGGGGAATATGCGCTTATTCGAAGCAACCGGCGTCGGCTCCTGTCTGCTCACGGACTGGAAATCGAATCTGTCTGATTTTTTTGAGTCCGACCGGGAAGTGGTCGTGTATCGTAGCGTTGAAGAGTGCATCGAGAAGGCGGGTTACCTGCTCGAACACGAAGCGGAACGAAGCCAGATCGCGCGCGCCGGACAGAAACGAACGCTCCGCGATCACACTTACGCGCAACGAGTCGCCCGGTTGGACGAAATTATCCGGGAGGCGCTGGCCCGGTGATCCAATCTCTTCAACGCGGGATCCGCAGACGGGTGAAACATTGGTCTGATTGGATGACCAGTCCGGACTACCGATACAGATTTCGGGAAACTGGCCGGCTCGACTCGATGCCGCGCTATACACAGGGTACGACTCAATTGTTTGGGCACACGATCGAGTTCATAGACGCATGCACCTATCTGGCAATGGTGGACGAATTGTTCGAGCGCGGCGTCTACCAGTTCACGGCGAAGACGGAGAGGCCACTCATCATTGACGGCGGCGCCAACATTGGGTTGAGTGTCCTGTTCTTCAAACGACTGTATCCCGACAGTCGCATCATTGCATTTGAAGCCGACCCGGCGATCTTCCCGGTTCTGCAACGCAACTGTGGCGCCTGCGCGTTGCAGAACGTTCAATTGGTGAACAAAGCACTTTGGATTTCGGATACGACACTCCCCTTCAGGCAGGAAGGGTCGCTTGCCGGTCGGATCGACACCAATGTGGCGGCACAAACCGTGTCCATTCCCACGTGCCGACTCAGCGAATTCCTGAACGAACCGGTGGACCTATTGAAACTGGACATTGAAGGAGCCGAAACCGAGGTGCTTAAGGAATGCGCGGACCGGCTGGGCAATGTCACCAATTTATTTGTCGAACATCATTCGTTTCAGCATCAGCCTCAGAATCTGCACGTCCTGATTGACTTGCTGCACACCGCCGGCTTTAGATTATTCGTTGAACCGGCAACTGCCGCTTCGCAACCATTGGTCGCGCGCAAGATCATCTGTGGCATGGATGTGCAGCTCAATATTTTCGGGTTCAGGGAGTAGAAGCCGCGCGTCGTGTCAACAAGCAAAGCCCAATCCTCCCTAATGAGTACACGGCCCGGGAAACTGGTGGCCATTGTCACGCCGCAGCACCGGTTTCCCCTCACACCCGAGGAGGAGATTTCACTGCGGCACTTGCGGGAGTATTTGGGGAAGGTTGACCGGTACATCATTGGCACGCAAGAGTTGCCGAAAGAGATGTCTGATTTTGAGCTGCGCCGATTCCCGGCCAAATTCTTCGGGAGTGCGGTTGGGTACAACCGTCTATTGACGACTGAACAGTTCTATCGCGCGTTCGCGGATTACAAATACATCCTGATTTACCAATTGGACTGTCTGGTATTCTCGAACGGCCTTGAAGAGTGGTGCCGCAAGGGATGGGATTATGTTGGCGCGCCTTGGCTGAATGATCCGAATGACCCGACGAAGGGATTTGCAGGCGTGGGCAATGGCGGATTGTCGCTCCGGAACGTCGCCAGCGCCCTGGCCGTGCTGACATCGAAGCAACTCCTGGAAGATCCGATGGTGCGCGGGAGCAAAACTCGATTGTTCCGGTCAACGCCCAAGCTGAAGAGTGCGGCCACAACGGCGAAAACAGTCCTTCACCAATACGGGTTTCACAACAACGTCCGCTGGCTGATCAGGGAACAGATCAAGCATCCGAAATTCCACGAAGATGAGTTCTGGGCATTTGATGCGCCCAAGGTGGTGACAGAATTCCGTATTCCGTCTCCGCACCGGGCCCTGGACTTTTCCTTTGAGATTGCGCCTGACTATTGTCTGAAGGAGAATTCGGGGCGGATGCCGTTCGGGTGCCACGGGTGGGCAAAGTATGACCGGAAATTCTGGGAACCCTTTCTGTTGAAATGAGGCCGTTCCGGCATGCCAACAATGGGTCAAACGCACGCAACCAGTGATGGGGAATCGACTATGAAGAAGAGAGCATTGGTGACGGGGGCCGCTGGTTTCATTGGATCACACGTCGGTGATCATTGTTTGAAACTCGGCATGGACGTTGTCGCAGTCGACGATCTTTCCGGAGGCTTCCTGGAGAATGTCCCCAAACAATCGACGTGGATCGAAGGCGATCTGACACGGACTGATTTCGTGGAATCACTTTGGAAGCACGGCCGATTTGATTACGTCTATCATCTCGGGGCCTACGCTGCCGAGGGACTATCGCATTTCATCCGAAGTTACAACTACACTGTCAATCTGTTGGCCAGCGTTCATCTGATCAACCAGGCAGTGAAACACGAGGCTGAATGTTTCATCTTTGCTTCCTCAATCGCCGTATACGGGCGAAACCAGGTTCCGATGCGCGAGGACATGGATCCCAAGCCGGAAGATCCGTATGGTATCTCCAAGTATGCGGTAGAACTGGATCTCAAGGCTGCGCATGAGATGTTCGGATTGGACTACATTGTGTTTCGGCCGCACAATGTCTACGGAGAACGCCAGAATATCGCCGACAAATACCGGAACGTCATCGGGATCTTCATGAACCAGACCCTTCAGGGCAAACCGATGCCGGTATTCGGTGACGGCCTTCAGAGCCGCGCCTTCTCCTACATTGACGATGTGGCGCCCATTCTGGCGAAAGCGCCCGAAGTTCCGGCGGCCAAAAACCAGGTGTTCAATATCGGCGCTGACACACCGTACACTGTGCTGCAACTCGCGCAGGAGGTGGCCAGGTCTTTTGGAGTAAAGTGTCGCGTCGATCACATGCCCGCGCGCAACGAAGTGGTTCATGCCTTTTCGGATCATTCAAAAGTGCGGGCCATCTTTCAGCCACTTGCTCCCGTCGATCTGGCGACCGGCATACAGCGGATGGCTGACTGGGTGAAAACGCGCGGGCCCATGCAACCGGTCGTCTTCGACAACATCGAGTTGGAAAAGAACCTGCCGCCCAGCTGGAAACCCGCGCGATCATGACCGGCCCGACCGCCGCTTCGAGAACACAATTCCTGAGATTGTATTGAAATCCAAAAGCCTGATCCCTGGCCCGGTTCGAAGAGGGCTGCGCGCGCTTCAAAACGAGCGTCTCATTAATTGGAGCAAGACGTGCCTGACGGCGATCTGTCACGATGAGCCGATCCCGCTGGCGGCATTACTTGCTCTCCGCCGAATCGCGCAGCCTGCGAATGCGCTTGTTCCCGAACTCTCCACGGTGAAACGAATGGGCAGTGCCCTTCGCGATCCGTTTCTCGCGGAGCAGTTGGCAAACGTGGAATTGGGTGAATGGACGCTTTCCGTGGCCAGTCTGAATTTCGTGGAGATCGAGGTGAATCGACTCGAACCCAGGGCGGTATTGGAATTCGGCGCCGGTGTCAGTACCGTTTGCCTCGCCCATTACATGAAGAAGGTGCACGGCAATTCCGATCGCGTTTTCGTCCACACCGTCGAACAAAATCCGCAGTTCGCGGAAAAGGCCGTGCAACAACTCAAGTCGCTTGGGCTCAACAAGTATGTCCATGTGCTGCACGCCCCAGTGCGACAACAGTTGATCGAAGGCAAACAAACCAGGTGTTACGATCTTTCCGCCAGTTTTGCCCAAACAGTACCCAAGGCCATCCAATTCGACTTTCTCGTAATTGACGGACCCGTCGGCGAACCCGGCGCCCCGATCCCGGGAGACCCAAGCACGCGTTTTGGGACACTGCCTCTGGTTCGAAGTTGGGTGAAACCCGGCAGCAGTTTCTTGCTCGATGACGGCTTGCGAGACACTGAACTCGGCGTCGCAAAGGAATGGAGTAAGCTGCCGTATCTGCAGGTGGATGGTGTCAGGTTGGTCGGCAGAGGATTGGTCTCGGGAAAGTTTCGCTGACGATGCATTCTTTGCTCCGCCGAATCCGAGGCCGCGTGCAACACACGTACCGTTGCGCGACGCAATCCGATTATCGCTATTACCATCAGGAGATGGCGCGACTGCGTTCGTTGGCGCGCTATCAACCGGGTTCAACACGATTGCTGGGCAGGCCGATGGATTTTGGCGATGCAGAATCACTCGTGTCCATGTACGAGGATATTTTCCTGAAGGAAGTGTACCGGTTTCAGTCCAATGACGAGACTCCGCATATTATCGATGGCGGGGCAAACATCGGCTTGAGCGTGATCTATTTCAAGCGGCTGTATCCG
>CAZAQZ010000192.1:0-6040 GCA_964487175.1 uncultured Verrucomicrobiota bacterium
CTGCCGGTGAGCCTGGCCGCATCGTGGTTGAGGTTCTTCTCGACGACTTCCTGAAATCGTTCGCGGCTGAATTCCTCGCCGTGTTCATTGACCGCCTCGGGAACACCGTCGGTATAGAGAAGGAAAAGGTCGCCGTCCTTGATCGATCGGGAATAACCGGCGTACTCGCTGTCTCGGTAGAGACCGAGTGCGGGATTGTTCTTCAGTCCTTCGATCAACAGAGAAACCTTCCTCGTGCTGCGGTCGGCGAACAGGGGCGACGGATGGCCCGCCGATGCGTAAGTGGCCAGCGCCTTCTCAGTGTCCAGGATTAGATAAAATGCCGAGGCGAACACGCACTGGCTGCTCTGTTCGATGATGCCGGAGAAATGCTGGTTCATCAGCATGAGAAACCGGGCCGGATCGTCCGCTTGCTGAATCAGATCTTGCAGCAAGGTGCGCAACATCGCCGTTACCAGCGCCGCGCGCGCACCGTGTCCCATGACATCGGCGATGAAGATGCCGACGCGATGATCCGAGAGCTTGACGACGTCGAAGAAATCGCCGCCGACCGAACTCGTCGGTTTGTACAGGTGATGAAAATGAATGGCGAGCGTGTCCCGTGTGCCCGGGGTCGGCACGTCCGGATAGGCGTGCGGCAGCAGGGCTTCCTGGAACTCCCGGGCGATATCGAGGTCGCGCTGCATTTCGGCTGTTTTGGCGGCGATTTCCTCCTTGAGCATCCGGTGATAATCAAGGACGCGCCGGCCCATCGACGTGAAATCGTGCGCGAGATCCTCGATCTCGTCGCCTGTATCAATCTGCTGGATGCTCTCGAGCAATGCGGCGGGATTGGATTTTAAGGAAGCGTCCACGCCGCTGCCCTGCATGGTTGACCCGCCTTCCAAATGGGCTGTAGCGGCGATTGCTTGCGCAGCCGTGCGAAGAAGCTGGATGGGCCAGATGATTTTTGAAGTCGCGATGTTCAGGCCCACCAGACTGAACATCAGAAGCAACAAAACGCCCGCCCCGGACAAGATCCAAAACTGCCTGTGCACGGGAGCCAGAACATGCCGGACATCGTCGTGCACGATGACGTAGATCGCGCTCGGGCCTGCTGGGGTGATCTCCCCGGTCACGCTTCCCGCGAAATGCACGGGAGTGAAACCAACGAGGCGAAGCTCGTTCCCGTCCAGTTTCAGTGTAGCCCATCCCGATGAACGTTGAGTAATCCGCAGAAGCGCCCGCGGATCGACCCGCTCTCCGCGCGCCAGCACCACCGGGTTGCCCGAAATTGACATCAGCACGCGGCCATCGCCCAGCATGACTTCACGCTGGGGATGTTCATAAGGAAGAATTCCCTCGATCGATGAGAACAAGGCGCGCGCGTCGATGGTCCCTTTGATTGTGCCAATGAGCATGCCCGGATGCGATGGACTGGAGATCGAAAAAGTGACGGCGAGCGAGGAATGTCCGGTGTCCTTATCCAACTCGATCCCCTCAATACCGGCATGGTCGGGTGGAAGTTGGAGTGCCTTCTGCCACCACGACTCGCCTGATTGCAGGTAGTTGGCCGGTTTTGACGTGGCTCCGACGACGCGCCCCTGCAGATCAGTCACAAAAACCTGTGCGAAAAGTGGGCAAGTGGATTGAAAGGCCTTAAGACTCCGGGAAACATCGTTGGTCAGGAGAGGCTGAACGCCGGGGTCTGCATCAGTCAGTTTAGGCCAGCGCGCCTGAATCTCTTCGGCGTGGCTGCGCCACACGGCCTCGGTGAGGCGGGCACCGGTCTGTGTATGCCGCTGGATCTGATCCGGCAGTTCGGAGAGGGCCAGCCAGTCGTGTAATTGCTCGACCTGGCTTTGGACGACGCGGTTGACGCTGTTGGCCAAATGCACGGCCTCCGCCTGGAACAGGATGCCCCTTTCCTTCTGGAAATAGTAGTGCCCGAGCACCCAGATGGCGACGATCGCAATCCCCAACGGCAGCGCGGAAGCGACGACCAGAATGCCGATGAACTTTGACTTGATTCCCAGTTTCAATGAAGCCTGTTCCTCCTCTGTTCACGGGTTGACATAGCATACGCATTGCCGGGAAACAACCCTTCCGGATGGGAGGAATTGAAGTCTTGACAACAAAACAGGGAGACCTATATTCAAGGTGTAATCGGACAAAAACTGTCTTGTTTAACAAGGTGCAGCGAGGCTCTGATTATTTATGGCTGATACATTTGAAATTGTCGATTTACACTGCAGGATTGAAGAACGCGAGATCCTCAAGGGGTTGAACCTCGTCGTCCGCAAGGGGGAGGTCCACGCGCTGATGGGGCCGAACGGCTCCGGCAAGAGCACATTGGCCAATGCCATTATGGGGCACCCGAAATACGAGGTCACTGCGGGACAAATCCTGATGAAGGGCGAGAACATCCTGGAAATGGACCCGGATGAGCGCGCCCGAAAGGGACTGTTCCTCGCATTTCAGTATCCGTGCGAAGTTCCCGGCGTGCGCGTTGGCAATTTTCTTCGGCTGGCCTGCACCGCCCGCGCCGGCAAGGAAATCGACATGATGGAATTCTACGATAAGCTCGAGCTCAAGATGAAGGTGCTCGACATGGACGAGAAATTCCGCAATCGCTATCTCAACGAAGGATTCTCCGGCGGCGAGAAGAAGCGCAACGAGATTTTGCAGATGATGATGCTCGAACCGGAATTCGCCGTGTTGGACGAGACGGATTCGGGATTGGACATCGATGCGCTGAAAGTCGTGTCGCGCGGCGTGAACGAACTGCGCGGGCCTGACTTGGGTGTATTGATCATCACCCACTACGAACGCATCCTGCGTTACATCAGTCCGGATTTCGTGCATATCATGGTCGACGGAAAGATCGTCAAATCGGGCGGAGCCGATCTCGCGGCGCACTTGGAGGAACACGGCTACGACTGGATCGTGAAGGAAGCCGAAGCAACACCGGTGAAATCATGAGCGCAACGACAGAACCATTTGTTCATGGCGCGTACAAGGAAGGCTTCCACGACGACCTGAAAACGCTCAGGACGTCGCGCAAAGGCGCCTCGCACGAAGTGATCGATTACATGTGCGATGTGAAGGGTGAGCCGGACTGGATGCGCCAATTCCGGCATCGCAGCCTGGATATTTTTCTGACGAAAGAACTGCCGCCGTGGCTGCCGGGGTTGCGGGATGAGATTGCCTACGACGACATTACCTACTACGCCAGCCCCGTGGAAAAGTCCGCCAACCGCTGGGAAGACGTGCCCGAAGAGATTCGCCGCACCTACGACAAGCTGGGCATCGCCAAGGAAGAGCAAAAGATGCTGGGCGGCCTGGGCGCGCAGATCGACAGCGAGATGGCTTATCATAACATCCAGGAGTCCCTGTCGAAAAAAGGCGTTGTGTTTCTGAGCTGCGACGAGGGGTTGAAGCAGTACCCCGACATTTTCAAGGAACACTTCGCAAAATCCATTCCGCCGGAGGACAACAAATTCGCCGCGCTGAACTCCGCGTTCTGGAGCGGCGGCTCGTTCGTGTATATCCCCAAGGGCGTGAAGTGCGATGTGCCGCTCTCGGTCTATTTCCGCATCAACGCCGAGCAGTTCGGACAGTTCGAGCGCACGTTGATCATCTGCGAGGACGATTCCTTCTGCCATTACGTCGAGGGATGCTCGGCCCCGATTTACACGACGAATTCGTTGCACTCCGCTGTGGTCGAGATTTTCGTCAAGGAACGCGCCCGTTGCCGGTACACGACGATCCAGAACTGGAGCACGGACGTGTACAACCTCGTGACCAAACGCGCCTTCGTTTACAAGAAGGGCGTGATGGAATGGGTCGATGGGAACCTCGGCTCGGGCCGCACCGTCAAATACCCCTCGTGTTACATGGTCGGTGAAGGCGCCCACGGCGAAATCCTGAGCCTGGCGTCGGCGGACAAGAACATGTGGCAGGATGCCGGCGGCAAGCTGGTGTTCTACGCGCCGAATTGCACGGGCCGTATCAATTCGAAATCGATTTCCGGTCACGGCGGCCGCAGTTCCTATCGCGGCCTGGTGCAAGTCAGCCCGGAAGCCACGAACTGCCGCGTGCAGGTCAATTGCGACGCGCTGATTTTGGACGAACAGAGTCGATCGGACACCTACCCCGTGATGGAGATCGACGGCGATCTCGCCACGGTCGAGCACGAGGCCAGCGTGTCGAATGTTTCGGAAGAGCAGTTGTTCTATCTCATGAGCCGCGGCATCCGCAAGGAGGACGCCGTGTCCATGATTGTCAACGGATTCATCGAACCCATCGTTAAGGAATTACCGATGGAGTTCGCGGTCGAGATCAACCGGCTCATCAATCTGCAAATGGAAGGTTCAGTCGGGTAAGAGGCAACGGCTGGCCGAGAACCCGTGGGGGGCGGTGCGCAGACTGGCCCCCCACCCTTTAATCACCATGACGACAGGATTCACTCAACAGACAGTCGAGGCCATCGCCTCGGGCGAACCGGCCTGGTTGAAGTCGCAGCGGCTCGCTGCGTGGCAGACGTTTGAGAAGCTCCCCCTGCCCTCGCGACGTGACGTGGAATGGCAGCGATTCGATATTCGTGCTCTGAACCTCGACAAAGTGGCGCTCGCGCCAAACAGACAGTCGCCCATCACGGAAAAGCTCACGGCACTTCCCGTCGACCTCGCGAAGAAAGGCATCATTTTCTGTGACATGGCGACCGCACTCGCCAAGCACGGCGATTTGGTGAAGCAGTACCTGGGCAAGAGCATCGCCCCGGATGAACCGCAGAAGTTCTTCGCCCTGCACTCGGCCTTTTGGAACACTGGCGCGTTCCTGTACGTGCCGCGCAACGTCAAAGCCGCTCTCCCGCTCGAGATTACGTATGAATTCAGCGGCCAGAGCGCAGCCGGTTCGCCGCGCACGTTAATCGTGGTGGAACCCGGCGCGGAGGCGACGCTCGTGCAGAAGTTCGTCGGCGGACCGCCCGTCGGCTCCAACGGCACGCCCAGCGTCCACGCCAGCGGCACGGAAGTCTTCGTCAAGGAAGGCGGGCATCTGCATTACATCAGCATGCAGAATTTCGCACCCAACGTGTTCGACTTTACGTTGAAACGTGCGCACGTCGATCGCGACGCGGAAATCGACTGGGTCATCGGCATGTTCGGCAGTTCGTTCATGCGCTACGACATCCAATGCGCGATGGAAGGACAGGGCGGCACCAGTTTCATGTACGGCGTCGGCGTCGGCTCGGGCAAACAGCAGTTTGGCCAGTTTACTCGGCAACACCACAAGACCGGCAACACGATCAGTGATTTGATGTTCAAGAACGTGTATCGCGACTCAGCGGTCGGCAACTACGCAGGCGTGATCAAGGTGGAGAAAAACGCCAACGGCACGAATGCCTATCAAGCCAATCGCAACCTCGTCCTGAGCGACAAGGTCAAGTGCGACACGCGGCCGATTTTGGAAATCGAGTCGAACCAATTACGTTGTACGCATGGCGCAACGGTCGGGCGTCTCGACGAAAATCAGCTCTTTTATCTCCGCAGCCGAGGTCTGACACTGGAGCAGTCGCGCCAGGTCTTGATCGAGGCGTTTTTGGAGCCTGTGCTCGCCCGCATTCAGGTGGAGAGTGTGCGCAAAGAGTTTGGTAGCCTGATCCATAGCAAAGTTGTACGGTAGTCTCATGAACCTCGGTTTCGATGATGTCGAACGCGAAGAAATCCGCGATGACTTTCCGGTTCTGCAGCAGAAAGTCCACGGCAAGCCGCTGATTTATTTCGACAACGCCGCCACCTCGCAAAAACCGCGGGCTGTCATTGAAGCGCTCAACGATTACTACGAGCGATACAACGCCAATGTCCATCGAGGTCTTCACTCCCTGGCCGAACGCGCCACGCGCGAGTTTGAGCGCGCCCGCGAACGCATCGCCCGATTTATCAACGCCCCATCGCCGGAGACGGTGATCTTCACCCGCGGCACCACGGAATCCATCAACCTGGTGGCGTATTCCTGGGCGCGCAACAACCTGAAGAAGGGCGATGAAATCCTGACC
>CAZAQZ010000193.1:0-6038 GCA_964487175.1 uncultured Verrucomicrobiota bacterium
AAATCAATTTTGACAGCCATGTCCGGAAGAGAATACAGCAACGGCTGTTTGGATGCCAGACGCGGTAGCGACTGCTGTCATCGGACAGTCAACGGCATGCGGTGTTCACCCTATTGTGCGGCGGTAGGACAGGTCTTATTATCGCCCCTGTTGCAGTTAACCAAATATGGATTTTCGGGATTGGGGCTTACGTTTTTTGTCGGCGGCAGAAGGCAAACCTCAGACCGGGGAAAGGCAAACGTGGTAATCATCAATAGCATGGGCAGGGAGGCGTTCCGGGAGTTGGTGCGGGGGAATGAAGATTCGGAGGTCGTTGTCGGCGAAGAAGTCGATTGGTATGGTGACCTGGCGGAAACCATCATTGGCACCGTTGGATTCAGCAAGAAGCAGGGCTGGGGTTTCGCCATCATCAAGCCCGATCTGGCAGGCAAGTTCCGAGTCTGCGGTCGACAGGGAAACTTCCTGGGACGTAATACAGCAAGGCTTGAATTGCTGCGTCGGATGACGGGGCCCGAGGCCAAAGAAGCAGAGCGGCTGGCAGGTCTGCGGCGATTGTAGGACGGTGGCACAAAAAAAGAGATTCGAGGCATACGGAAACTCTTGCAGGCTATGGGGCCTGACCTGTGTTCAAGACATTCTTGATGTGTTCGTGCTGAGGCGTACGTTGTACAGGTCTAACTCCGAAGAACGCACTCAGTAAAACTTCACAACATCCGAGTCGATTTGGTAGCTCCATCCGCTCTGGGAGGCCACTTGCTTAATGATGTCAATCAGACAGGCATTTTGCAGGTGGAGCGTGATCGGCTTGCCGGTGTCCGTGGTGTCCGCGGGCGAAGTGAGAACGAAGTTCACACCGTCGCCGTCCGGATCCAACCGATGGCTTTCGTCGGCCAGCCATTTCACGCAGTCCGCCGGCGCAACCTTTTGCCAATTGACTTCCGGGAAGATGATCTTCGTGACGCGCTCCCGAAGATCGGCTTCGGGCGACACGGGTGCTGTCGTACGGGCAACGTCTTTCTGCACTTCCAATGAAGCCTGCCTGTCATTTTCCGCTTGTTGCTCCTGGCTTTCGGCGGGCCATTCCCTTGGGACTGTAAAATCGAAATAGGCAATTCCGTTCGTGGACGTGAGCGCAACCTTATAGGCGTCAGTCCCGTAGAGTCGGATGATAACGGTATCGGGGGCCTGATGCACGGCCATCCGGGCTGTGATCGGTCGGGAATGCCTGTTGTACGCGTAAACCAGGCGGACTCTCTGGTCTTCCTGGCAATCATCCAGTATCCGCGCCTGCTCGGGGTATGAAGCCGTCAATTCCTGCCATGAGAAAGCGATTTTTCCTTTGCTGTATAGCTCGCCTGCGTCCGACGGCTTGAGGTTCTCGATCCATTGATGCATGGCGCGTGCTGTTCGGCGTATGACCGGGTCGGTAGGGAGCTCGGGGCGTGGTGGCGTTTGGACTTGAGCGCCGAGGGCGGGGCCGGCAACCAGCGCCAGCAGCAGGATGGTCTCGCAAACTACATTTCCGCACATCGAGAGTGGAATTCTCATCGCCTCTCTCCTCTACACAAACGGGGTGGGAACAAGGCCAAACCTGCTCCCGTTCCGTGCGAAAGTCAATCCGTGATGGACCGCTGTCCGCGGCCTGATTCTCCGGGCCATAATCCAATCTGCTTGCGTTATGTGGGCTGGCGGTTATCATTGCCGAAAGTCGAAGGTGCCGGCCGCGTGACCCCGTGCGGAACGGCTGCCAGCAACGAGGTGTGGTATGAATTATCCCGTTTGGGACGTGCCGATTGGCTACGGGGTCTTGATGGGCGTCATCGCCGTCCTGCATGTTTTCATTTCTCATTTTGCCATCGGTGGCGGCCTGTTTCTGGTCGTCACTGAACGGCGGGCGCGCAAAACCGGCGACGAGCAGACGCTTGGCTTCCTGGTCAAACTCAGCAAGTTCTTCGCGCTGACGACGCTGGTGGCCGGCGCACTGACCGGCGTCGGGATTTGGTTTATCATCGGCCTGCTCAACCCGGTGGCGACCGAGGCGCTCATCCACAATTACGTCTGGGGCTGGGCGATTGAGTGGACCTTCTTCGTCATCGAGATCACAGCGGCCCTGCTCTATTACTACGGCTGGCAACGATTGACGCCGGCGGCGCATCTGACGATCGGCTGGATCTATTTCGTCGCGGCGTGGCTCTCGCTGGTGATCATCAACGGCATCATCACGTTCATGCTCACACCCGGAGGATGGCTGGCCAACGGCGAGTTCTGGACTGGTTTTTTCAACCCAACTTATTGGCCGTCACTGGTGATGCGGACCGGCGTGTGCATTATGCTCGCAGGACTGTATGCGATGCTGGTCGCCGCCCGGTACGAACCCGGCGACTTTAAGGCGCGACTGGTGCGCGCGGCGGTGGCGTGGGGTTTCCTCGGCCTGGCGATCACCGTGCCGTCGCAAGCGTGGTATTGGCGGGCCATCCCGGCCGCTATCACCATCAAGGCGGCGCAAGTCATGCCCATCCCGATGCAGGCATTGCGGACCAGCGCTTGGCTCGCGGCGGCCATCGGCATGTTGCTCATTCTGGCGCGGATGATGGCGCGGCGGTTGCCGGTCGTCCTGGCCGGCGTGCTGATGCTGACGGGGCTGGCGTGGTTCGGTTCCTTTGAAATGTTTCGCGAATCGCTGCGCAAACCGTACGTCATCACCGGCTACATCTATGGCAACGGTGTCGAAGTCGCGTTGACCGACCGATACAAGAAGGAAGGGTACGCCTCCCAAATCGCCTACAAAACGGGCGACGAGGGCGCCGACCTGTTTCTGCATTCCTGCCGCAGTTGCCATACGATTGACGGCTATCGCGCGCTCAAGCCGGCATTCGACGGCACCGACCGCGCGTTCATTGCGGCGATTGTGCGCAACGCGCAACACCTCAACGGCAACATGCCCCCGTTTCTCGGTACGCCCGCCGAAGCCGACGAAATTGCCGGATACGTTTATGATCGCATGCCCCACCGGACGCTGACAGCCATCTGCAAAGAAACCGGCGAAGACCTCGGGGCCAGGGCCTACGCGGTCCGGTGCGGCAACTGCCATAGGCCGGGCACAGCCGGCGACAAATCGAAGAGTTTTGCCGGCCAGGGCGTCGACGATTTGAGCACCATGCTGGACAACGCCGCCATCCTTGGCGAGGGGATGCCCGACTACACCGGCCCGCCCGAGGAACGCACCGCCCTGGTGGCCTATCTCCAGTCCCTCGGAAAGAAGGTGACGAAATGAATCTGCCCAATTACGAATTCCTGTCCGCGCCGTTGTGGTTGATCACGACGCTGCACATCCTGACGCTGACGCTGCACTTCATCGCGATGAACTTTCTGTTCGGCGGCGTCATCATCGTGTTGCATGCCGGCCTGCGCAAACGCTGGGACGACCCGACGCTGTTGAAATTCGTCCGCCTGTTCCCGGCTGCCATGGCGGCGACCGTCACGCTCGGCGTCGCGCCGTTGTTGTTTCTGCAGATGGTGTATCCGAAGCAGGTTTACGCCGCCGCCATCGTCAGCGCCTGGTTCTGGCTCGGCGTGATCGGCGCGGTCATTGTCGCCTACTACGCGCTATACCGCAGCTCGCTGCGCGGGGAACGGACCGGCAAGGTCAGTCTGCCCGCGCTGGTCCTGGCGCTGGCCGGTCTGGTGTACGTCTCGGTCGTGTACAGTTCCGTGTTCGCGATGGCGGAACGGCCAGGACTGATCCATTCGTTGTATGCCCAGGACCAATCCGGCTTGGTCTTCAATCCTGCCCTGGGCGATTTCGTGTTGCGCTGGCTGCACATGCTGCTGGGCGCGGTCACGGTCGGCGGTTTCTTCGTGGGCATGCTGGGCCGCAATGAGCCGGCCACGTATCAGACCGGCAAAACATATTTCGTCGGCGGCATGGCGCTGGCTTCCGTGGTCGGCATTGCGTACCTGATGACGTTGCTGCCAGTCCTGGCTGGATTCATGCACACGCCGGCGGCGTGGGCGTTGATGGCGGCAATCCTGCTGTCGCTGGGCGCCCTGCACTTCTTCTTCAAGAGAAACTTCTGCGTTGCCGGCACGATGCTGTTCGTGTCGATGCTCGGCATGGTTTATACCCGGCACACCGTCCGGCTGCTCCGTCTGGCAGGTCAGGTCGACCCCGCCACGTACCGCATCGCCCCGCAATGGGGACCGTTTGTGCTGTTTCTGGTTTGCTTCGTGGTCGCGTTGGGCACCGTCGCCTACATGCTGCGACTGTTCTTTGGCGCAAAACAGACCACATGACGCGTTGGCGAAGGCGGTGAACTGGGGGGCAACTCTTGACACGTGACATCCCCTGATTATAGACAAATCCATCCCCGCCTTAAGTTCATCTTCAAAATTCACAGTTCGGCCATTTGATTTTTTGCAAAACCATGGTCTGATTGAGTGCGGGTCGCAGCAGGCAGAAAGCGTGGCAATGAGTTTGAGCCGACTACCGGTCATGTTTCGCCAAGAGAAGACGTTCCCGCTTGCCACCGCGGCAAACCCATTTAACGAAAGGATCAACGATGAACACCCCGTCTCAAACCGACAAGGACCTCGCCCAGCAAATCTTCGACATCATGATTCGGATGCCGGGAGTCAAGCCGGGCTACCGCCCTGTCCATGCGAAAGGCATCGTGTGCCAGGGAACCTTCACGCCTTCCGGAGACGCGGCGGCACTTTCCAAAGCGGCCCATTTCCAGCGGGCGTCCGTGCCTGTAACCATTCGTTTCTCCGACGGGGCGGCTGACCCTACCATCCCGGACAATTCGCCCGACGCCGGCCCGCGCGGAATGGCGATTCGATTCGTGCTCCCCGGCGGCGGGAAAACCGACATCGTCGCGTTGTCGCAGAATGGGTTCATCGTCGGCACCCCTGAAGAGTTTCTCGCGCTTCAACAGTCCATCGCGGCGACCGATCCAAGCAAGCCGCACCCGTGGCCGGTCGAAGCTTTTATCGGCTCGCATCCCCGCGCCCTGAAATTTGTGCAGGGAGTCCGGGCGGTCCCCGCCAGCTTTGCCACCGAATCGTTCTTCTCCAACAACGCATTCATTTTCGTGAACGCGAAAGGGGCGAAACAGCCGGGGCGTTACAAGATTCTCCCCGAAGCCGGCCAGCAGCACCTGAGCGATACGGAGGCAAAATCCAGGGATCCCAATTTCCTCATTGAAGAACTCAAGACCCGTCTGGCGGCTGAACCGATCAAGTACCGCCTCGTCGTGCAACTTCCCAATCCCGGCGATCCCACGAACGATTCCTCCCTCGTCTGGCCCGACGATCGCAAGACGATGGACGCCGGCACGATTAGCATCACTTCGCTTGTCGCCGACAGCGTCGCAGCCGAACGGGCAATCGTCTATGATCCGACGCACTTGACCGACGGGATCGAATTGTCCGACGACCCGCTGCCCGCCCTGCGCGCCGCGGTTTATTCGCTCTCCGCGGCGCGCCGCCAGCAATAAAGCTGGCGAGCGGTTTCACGAACACGGTTACCCCGGATGTAGCGCCTTCCGGCGAAGTGGTTTTGGCAAGAGAGCGCGCGACAACCGCGTCCTTGAGGAGTAGATTTGCGCCGAACTTCAAGACAACGAAAGGATTCGAATATGCAAAAACGCAAACTTGGAAAGAGCAATTTGGAAGTCTCGGCGGTCGGGCTGGGGTGCATGGGGATGAGTTTTTCCTACGGGCCACCCAAAGACAAAAAGGAGATGACGGCGCTGCTTCGTTCCGCCGTGGATCGTGGCGTCACATTTTTCGATACGGCAGAAGTCTATGGCCCCTTCACCAACGAGGAACTCGTCGGCGAAGCGCTCGCGCCGTTCCGCAAGCAAGTCGTGATCGCCACCAAGTTTGGGTTCGATCTCAGTGGCAGTGACAATCGACCGGGAGCGCCAGGTCTGAACAGTCGGCCAGAGCACATCAAGCAGGCCGTCGAAGGCTCGCTCAAGCGGCTCAAAATCCAGACCATTGATCTGCTCTATCAGCATCGGGTTGACACGAACGTG
>CAZAQZ010000194.1:0-6020 GCA_964487175.1 uncultured Verrucomicrobiota bacterium
TGAAGAAGAAGCTTCAGTTCGCGATCAAGCCGAACACCAGCGACGAATTCTTCCGCGGAGAACTTGCTTCCCTGAAGGTGTTCCTCAATGCTGAAGAGGTGACGATCGACCGCAACTATATACCGTCGGGTCTCACCCCCAGCCTTGTCATCAATGTCGCGACGGTTTTCATGGTCGGGGCAGTGGATGTGGAGACGGAGAAGCAGCGGTTGAAGAAACAACTCGCCGAAATGGAGAAACAGTTGGCCGCCACGGATGCCAAACTGGCCAACGAGAATTTCGTCGCCAAAGCCGCCCCCATCGCCGTCCAGCGGGAACGCGAGAGGCAGCAAACCTTGCGAGAACAGCGGGAAAAGGTGCAGGGACTGCTCAAGCAACTCGGGTAGGCAATCGGCTCGGCGGGAGCCCCGCCCTCACCCCACCTCCGGGACTTACTTATCGAACCGGTCAAGGTAATCGCTGATGGGATTATGCCGCTTCTCGTCGAGTGATTTGATCTTGTCCAGTGTCTGGAAATAACCGGCGAACTGATTCGAAACATCCTCAGACGAATAGACACGCTCTGCTCGATCGAGGACATCCGAGATTCGCCGTGTCCTTTCATCAACCGCCACGCGCTCGCGATTGGCGGCTTCCGTTGCGCGACGGAAGCGACTGAGTTTCTCAACCATTAGCAGGTTGACGGCCTCGATGTAGGCCTCGATGACGGGCCGGTAGAGCGGGTGCGCTTCACTGCGCAGTGTTTCCAGGCTGTTGAGCTTGCCCTGGAGAAGTTCTCCCATCCAGGGCTGCTCGTAATAGTTCCGCAATTGATCCAAGGAGACTTCTTTCGCTGTTCCTTTGTCTTCCTTGCCGCGCCTTTCCACCAACGTCGTCCGCAGGATTTTGTCCAAGCGGCGCGAGGTTTCCCCGGCGGACAAGTCGCGGGCCACGAGTGCCAGAGAGCGGGAAACCTGCTGGACGCTCCACCATTTCTCCCGGGTGACGGGCTTTGGAAAATCAGTCCCATACACCGCCGCAAATGCATTGATGGCCGACTTCGTTGTGCCGAGTTCCGCCAGGTAACGCTGCATCTTGCGTGCGCCATCGGGCAACGAGAGCAATCCTTCGGTCAACAATCGCGCGTTGGCACGAAATAGTTGCTGCTCGGCAGGATCGACGGGCAGCGACGTCGCATTCAACAAGTCGGACGCGCTCTGCGGCCTGCCTGCCTCCACCGAGCGTCTGGCCACCGCCAGCAACATATCTGTCTGTCCGTTGATCGATTGGGCGAACCCATGGACCAACCACGGCGGAATAGGAGCAAGGACGGTTGGTTTTGCAATCGTGGTCTCCAAATCGCGATTGGCCTGTTCGGCAGACAGCATTTGAACGATGGCCGCCGTCATCGATGGTTGATCGAGTTGTGGCGGCATCAGGCACGTGATTTGGTATTTGAGATGAATCTCGTTCTGGAACACTTCGAGGCGGACCGTGGGAGCCTCGCGCTCGGTCGGTTCGCGGTCCCGCACGACCAGAATAATGGGATCCCGCCAACTGTCCTTCTCGTCCAGCAGCAGAAGCCATTGGTGTTTCACGCGCTCGGCAAACACACACACGGTGGAGGCAAGCAGGGAGCCCGGCGCATACGCCACAAACTGTCGCGACACGCTCATAGCCCTGTCAAGGGCGACATTGGCATTGACGTTGGTTGAATGGGCGCGGGCGGGAGACAGGCAGACAAGGCTGTGCGCCAGCACCAGCGTGGCCGCGAGCCGCAAACGAAAGCGCGCATTCATCGAAGCCCGGCGTGAGGCTAATGCGTGGTCGATTTCGGTTTGTACGTCAACAGGATGCGCTTCTTGTCCACCGAGACGGAGGCGAGCTGGTCCAGCAAATTACGCTCGTGCGAGTATTTGACGAACAGCCGCGCAAATGTGTCTTGTATAAAAGTTGTGCCATCCAGAATTTTCGGATGAATGGGAAGATCACCAATCGAGGCAGCAACACCCTCGAAGTCGAAGAAACCATCCTGGACCGCCGGGACGCCGGTGTAACCCAGGTACAGCTTCTTGCTGAAGAGGCTTCCGACGTGCATCTCGGAGACATAGTCCAGCGTGATAACGCCGTCGCCCAACTCGGCCCGCAGGACAACCGGCTTGACCTCCATGCCCTTGCCCCGGCCTTTGTCAAAGCTCATGCTGCCGATGAATCCATTCAACTCGGCGGCCGTAATCTCGACGGTTCCCGCCCTGTTCTGAAGTTCCACCTGTTCAAGGGCCAGCCGCTTGTTATCCGCGGCAAGCAAGTCGGCGTTCGTCGGTTGGAGAGGACGTATATCAGGCACCTGGAAAAGCAGGTAGATAACCCAGACAACCAGCGCTACAACCGTGATATCGACCGCCCTGCGCAGAATCCGCAATGGCGTCATCCGCCTTTTTCGCCGGATTTTTTCGGTGCTGCTATTGCTGGCAGTGATCTGATCAAGATCCAACTTGGTTCCGCACTGGTGACAGAAAATTCTTCCAAGCTCGTTCTGAAAACTGCATTTGGGACACGTCAGCATGGATCAATCCTTCGAGGTTTTACTCGTTGAGGGCTTTGGAGAAGCAGGTTTTGCGCCTGTTTCTGTTGGAGTTGACCCGCCCTTTTCCTTCTTGGCCCCCTCGGTGTAACTCGGTTTCCGATAATCGGTTTGATAAAAGCCCGATCCTTTGAAAAGGATGCCCGCCCCGGTGCCCACCAGCCGCTTCAAGCGGCCACCGCATTTCGGGCACTTCTTTTTCGGTTTGTCCTTAATGGACTGGTACAACTCAAGATGATGACCGCACTTCTGGCACTCGTATTCGTACGTTGGCATAGGCAAAAGCCGTTCACTTATCGAAAAATCCCCCGGTCAAGTCAACTATGAATATCGCACAAATCCGCATCTTTGACTTGAAAAACCGTCTTCTCCCCGTACCATACCGACGCTCAACGAGGAAAGCGATTTGAAATCCGCAAAAAAATTCAATCTCGATCAGTATCTCGAACGCCTCGGTGTGCGCGTCAATGCGGCCCTCGACAAACTGCTGCCGCGCGAAACCGCCGAGCCGCCCACCATTCACAAGGCGATGCGCTATTCGATCTTCGCCGGTGGCAAACGCATTCGCCCTGTCCTCTGTCTTGCCGCGTGTGAGGCTGTCGGTGGCAAGGAATCCGCCGCCATCCCACTGGCCTGTGCCGTCGAATGCATCCACACCTATTCGCTGATTCATGACGACCTGCCCTGCATGGACGACGACGATCTTCGCCGTGGCCGCCCCACCAACCACAAGGTGTTCGGCGAAGGCATCGCTGTGCTGGCTGGAGATGCCTTGCTAACCGAAGCATTCATCCTTGTCGCCAAAGCCAAACCGCCGCGCCGCTATCCCGTCCAGATTCTCGTGAAAGAACTGGCCGTCGCCGCCGGCAGCCTGCGACTTATTGCCGGCCAGGTTCAGGACCTGGAAAACGAAAGCCGCAAGGCGTCTCTCGACGAAGTGAAACAGACGCATCTCAATAAGACCGCCGCGCTGATCACCGCGTCGATCCGCCTCGGCGCAATGGCTGGCAATGCCTCGCCCACGCACCTCAAGCGACTCACGCGCTATGGACACGATCTCGGTCTCGCCTTTCAGGTGATCGATGACATTCTCGACGCCACCAGCACGAAGGAAATCATGGGCAAGAGCGTCCGCGCCGACCAGAAGAACGAGAAATCAACATTCCCTTCCGTGCTCGGCCTGGAAAAATCCCGCCAATTTGCCGCCGCCCTCATCGCCGACGCGCACAAACAACTCTCCCCCTTTGGCAAACCCGCCGACCCCCTCCGCGCCATCGCCGATTTCTTCCTGACACGCAAGAAGTGATCATGAACAGATTTCTGTTATGAGGCTGCGCTGACATGTCTATGCTCAACACGGTTGTCATGACCAGGATGAATCGACGCAGTTGGGTCTCGGTCTTCATTATTTTTCTATTCTTTGCGTTTCCATTTGTCTTTTGGTTCTGGTTGAAGCATTTCCATTCGCGCAAGCAGCGTGCGGAAACAGAAACCAACGAGGTTCAACGCAGTGATCCGATTCGGCGAGACACACTTCCCTAATTAAGTCGTCGAGATGATTAGGTGCGCGGCGCGGTCGCTGGCGCCGGGGCCGCCGAGGCTGCCAACGACAGCCGCAAGCTCATGCTGCATGGTGCCACGCGCGGTGTCGTTCTTCAGAAGCTCGCGGGCGGTATGTGCGATACGATCAGGGTCCGCGTCGCCCTGGATGAATTCGGGGACGATGGCGCGTCCGGCTATGACGTTGGGCATGGCCAGCCAGTTCACTTTCACCACGATGCGACCAATCAGGTACGTCAGCCAATTCACCTTGTACACCACGATCATCGGGCAACCGAAATAGGCGCACTCCATTGTCGCAGTGCCACTGGCCGTGATCGCCAGCGCGGCGCGCTGCATCAATTCATGCGCTTTGCCCACCTCAAGCGTCACGCGCGGATGATTCATCATGCCCGCCATCTGCTCGTTCACCGCCGCCGCCACGAACGTCACGTCGCCCGGCATCTGGTCGACCACCCGCGCCAGGATCGGCCAAATCTTCAAAACCTCGCGCTCGCGGGAACCGGGCAACAGCAGCACCAGCTTGGGATCACGTTTCACGCCGGTCGGTTCACCGGCGAACCGATCGATCATCGGATGTCCCACGAACTCCACGTGCAATTTCGGCGCGTGCGCGGCGTACCACGCCTTCTCGAATGGAAAAATCGCCAGCATGAGATCGACGTCGCGCTCGATCTGTTTGGCGCGGCTGGCGTGCCACGCCCACAACTGCGGGGAGATATAGTAGATCACCTTCGTCTGTGGATAGCGTTGCTTGACTGCCTTGGCGAACCGAAGATTGAATCCTGGAAAATCAACCAGCACCACCGCGTCCGGTTTGCGCCGCCCGACTTCCATCAGCAATTGGTTGAAGATTCGCCTGAACGTTCCGTAATTCTTCAACACTTCCACCAAGCCGACGACCGCGTGCTCGGTCAGGTCGAGCAACAACTCCATCCCGGCGTCGCGCATCTTCGGTCCGCCCGCGCCAAAGAGCTGCACGTCGGGCGCCTGTGCGCGTAACGATTTGACCAGTTCGGCCGCGTTGGCGTCCCCGCTGGCTTCGCCCGCGATGAACATCAGGGAGTGCGCGGTGCTCACGGATTCTGTTTCCCGGCCAGTTCCGTGATTTCCATCGCCACCTCCAGCGCTTGTTTGGCGGCCTCGCCGGTGACCAGCGGGTCGCGGTGGAGGCGGATGGATTCAATAAAATGCTGCAGCTCGAGTTTGAGCGGTTCGTCGCGCTCAATGGGCAATGGTTCGCGCACAATCTTCTTCCCGGCAAATTCACTGACGATGCTGGCGTGTTTGCCCGCAAGCAACTTCTTCAACAAACCCGATTCCTCCGCGTCATCGGCGGCAACACGGTAGAGTTCGCCTTCCTGCTTCATGTAATCCAGCGAGATATAGGCGGCGCCGTGATCCGTGCGGCCAAAGATGCGGATCTTGCGCATGCGTTCCGCCGACACGCGGCTGGCCGTGATGTTGGCGACACAACCGTTGGCGAACTTCAGGCGCGCATTGGCAATGTCCTCAGTCGAGCTCAGGACCGGAATGCCGACGGCGTCAATGTGCGTCAGCGGCGATTTCACCAGCGAGAGCACCACATCGAGGTCGTGAATCATCAAATCGAGGACAACGCCTATATCGGTCGAGCGACCCGGATAAGGCGACAGCCGATGCACCTCGATGAATCGTGCTTCCGCGAGCACTTCGTTCAGATAACGCATCACGGGGTTGAATCGTTCGACGTGGCCGACCTGGAGAATGCATTTCTTGCTCCGCGCCAGCGCAACCAGTTCCTGCGCCTCGCGCACATTGTTGGTGATCGGTTTTTCGACAAGCAAATGCCTGCCTTGCGCGAGGAATATGCGGGCGACAGCCGCGTGCGTCTCGGTCGGCGTGGCGATGCTGACAG
>CAZAQZ010000195.1:0-5951 GCA_964487175.1 uncultured Verrucomicrobiota bacterium
GTGCCCGCCAGGATGTACCGAACTAAAAAGGAGCAGGGATGAAAACGAAGATGATTTCGATCGGTTCTGCAAGCGGGAGGCGGCGATGAACGCGGGAGTTCGTACCGGAAAAATTGCGCGGTTGCCTCAAACAATCCGCGATCAACTCAACCGCCGGTTGGAAGATGGCGGGCAGGGCAAAACATTGGCGGCCTGGCTGAATTCGCTGCCGGAAGTGCGGGCGGTGCTGAAAGAACATTTCGGCGGCCGCAACATTAGCGAGCAGAATCTGTCGGAGTGGAAACAGGGTGGTTATCGCGACTGGCAACTCCGGCAGGATGCCATCGAGGCCGTCCAGCGCATGGACACCGATGCCGGCGAGCTGGAGAGCGCCAGCAAAACGCCGATTATCAGCCTCCTGATGAAAGGTTTGGCGGCGAGATATGCGGTCGCTACACAAACATTGACACGATCGGACCGGAAGGGCGAACTGGATGTGCCACTGCTGCACCAGTTGTGCCGCGACGTGATTGCATTGCGCCGGAGCGACAGCTATGCCGAGCGCGTGCAGATCGAGCGCAGCCGGGCGGACCTTGAATGCAATCAAGAACGCCGGAAGCAGAACGACGAAATGTTGAAATGGGCTTGGAAGCACCGCGAAGAGGTTCTTGCTCATCTGAAGGCTGAATTCCATGACCAGGTACGGTTTTACCGAAAGGTGCTCGGTGAAAACGAAGTCTCTTGGGAAGCAGCCGCGCACGCCGACGAGGTGGAAGAGCTGGCTTCCGCCATCAAACAGGCCGACGCCGATGCGGCCGGCCAGGAAATCCAGCCTAATAAAGCCTAATAAAGTTTAGAATGATTTCGCGCGACCAAAATCCACCTTCGCCAAGGCTACAGCGGCCGCGTCGCTGCCAATTTGTCAGCAGAATCGTCTGATATGGTGCGCCGGAATGTCTCCCTTTTTGCACTTGCAAACCGGCAGGGGGTGGGGGATTATGAAAGGCCGTGCCACGAACAGCCGTGGAGCACGGATAAACCGTTCTGCGCAAGCGGGACATAACAACAATCAACCAAAATCCAGTCATGAAAGACGGGATGTCATGCGAGCCCGGCACGCCGGTGCATCGCACGATGATACAGCGGAGGATACATTGGCAAACGTAACAGTCGCACAGTTGTTGGAAGCCGGGGTTCATTTCGGTCACCAGACCAAGCGGTGGAACCCCAAGATGAAGAAGTTCATATTCACGGCGCGCAACGGCATCCACATCGTTGACCTCAGCAAGACGCTCACCCAGATCGAAGTTGCCTGCGGATTTTTACACGATATTGTCATCAACGGCGGCAACGTCCTGTTCGTCGGCACCAAGAAACAGGCGCAGCAGGAAATCAAGGAAGCCGCTCTGCGCACCAGCATGCCGTACGTGGTGGACCGCTGGCTCGGCGGCACCCTGACCAATTTACGGACCATTCGCAAAAGCGTGGGTCGCATGAGGGAGATCGACAAGTCCCTCGATTCAGCCGAAGCCGACCGCACGCCCAAGAAGGAAGTCGCCTATCTCAAGCGCGAGCAATACAAACTGCATCGCAACCTCGACGGCATCGTGGCCATGGAACGCCCACCGGCAGCGTTGTTCGTGGTGGACATTCTGCGCGAGCAAATCGCGTTGCACGAAGCCCAACGCCTGAAGATCCCGATCATCGCGCTGGTGGACACCAATTGTGATCCCGACCAGGTGAACTACCCGATCGCCGGCAACGATGACGCCATTCGCGCGATCAAGTTGATCACGTCGGTGATCGCGGACACGATTGCCGAGGCGCAAGCGGAGTTGGGCGAGAAACTGCCGGCGCAACCCGCCCCCGAGGTTGTGGCCACCACGGAACAAGCGCCCGACCTGGCGAGCGTTCCGGTTGAGGCGGGCCAGCCTGTGGAACAGGCGGCGGCCAGCGCCTGACCAATTTGGTTTACTGACAAGGACGGATAAAGCTAATGACCGCTACCACTACGCAAATCGACGCGAACGTTGTAAAGACCCTGCGCGAGAAGACCGGCGCGGGGATGATGGACTGCAAGAAGGCCCTGGTCGAAGCCAAAGGCGACCAGGCCGAGGCCGAGGTGATTCTGCGCAAGAAAGGCATCACCGTCGCCGGCAAAAAGGCCGGGCGCGTGGCCAACGAAGGCCGCATCGCCAGCTACATTCATCACGGCAGCAAACTCGGCGTGCTCGTGGAAGTGAATTGCGAGACCGATTTCGTCGCGCGCAACGACGCGTTCACCGAATTGGTCAAGGACATCACCCAGCACATCGCCGCGGCCAACCCGAGTTACATCAAGCGCGAGGACGTGCCGGCCGATGTGGTCGCGCGGGAGAAGGAGATTTACGTCGCGCAGGTGAAGGACAAGCCGCCGCAAGCCGTGGAGAAAATCGTGGCGGGCAAACTGGAGAAATTTTACTCGACCGTGTGCCTGCTCGAACAGCCGTTCGTGAAGAACACGGAGATCACCATCAAGGACCACGTCACGCAAAAGATCGCGCAGCTTGGCGAGAACCTCGTCATCCGCCGTTTCATCCGCTGGCAGTTGGGCGAAGAGACCGCCCCGGTCCAGCCGCAGCAGCCGGCTTCCTAAACGAGCATCCATGAACAAGACATCGGCGTCCAAACTCAAATATCGACGCGTGATGTTGAAGTTGAGCGGGGAGGCGTTGCTGGGCCCGCGCGCCCACGGCATTTCACCCGAGACCGCCGACGCCATCGCCCAGGAAATCAAGGAAGTCAAGGAACTGGACATCGAGCTGGCGATCGTCATCGGCGGCGGCAACATCTTTCGCGGCATTGCCGGCACCAAGCACGGCCTGGACCGCACCACCGGCGATTACATGGGCATGCTGGCCACCGTCATCAACGCGCTGGCCCTTCAGGATTCGCTGGAGAAACACGGTGTCTCCACCCGCGTCCAATCCGCCATCGAGATGCGCGCCGTGGCCGAACCATTTATCCGCCGCCGCGCGTTGCGTCATCTGGAGAAGGGCCGGGTCGTCATTTTCGCCGCCGGCACGGGCAGTCCGTATTTTTCGACCGACACAACGGCCGCGTTGCGCGCCAGCGAAATGGACGCCGATGTGTTGTTGAAGGCGACGAAGGTGGACGGCGTGTACACCGCCGACCCGCAGAAGGATCCGAAGGCGAAGCGTTACGATCACATGAAGTATATGGATGCGATCAAGAACCGGCTCAGCGTGATGGATTCCACCGCGTTCTCGCTGTGCATGGACAACAAAATCCCCATCATCGTGTTCGATCTGTTCCAGCGCGGCAACATCAAGCGCGTCCTCCAGGGCGACCGCATCGGCACGCTTGTGAGCGAGTGAGTTGTTGACCGGTTCGCTGGGGGAAGGTTGTTCCTTCTGCTTGAACTGGGGTGACCAGTGGGGCTAGAGTAACAGCAGCGTAGCAACGGAAGGAGCTCCCATGCATACCGTTGGCCAGTTGTTGCGGAATAAGGGCGGCCAGATTTGGTCCGTCACACCGAAAGCAACCGTCTACGAAGCGCTGGAGTTGATGGCCGCCAAGAACTGCGGCGCGGTGCTGGTGTTGGAGGCCGGCCAGCTCATCGGCATGTTCACCGAACGCGATTACGCCCGCAAAGTCGTCCTCAAAGGCAAGACCTCGAAGATCGCCACCGTCGGCGAGTTGATGACCACCGACGTGCTCTACGTCAGTCCCGATGACACGATTGAAAACTGCATGGCGTTGATGACGCAGCATCGAACCCGCCATTTGCCCGTGATGGAAAACGGCAAACTGGTCGGCCTGGTCTCCATCGGCGACATCGTCAAAGCCGCCCTCTCCGACCGCGATTTCACCATCCGCGAACTCGAACGCTACATCACCGGCGGCCACAGCTCGGCGGGATAGGAAGATGGAGTGCTGGAGTCGCCTCTTTCGAAGCGCGGTTCCCGCGCCTCGGCTAGGCGAAATGTTCGGCGAGTTGGGCGAAGCTTTCGAGGACGAGGGTTTCGCCGTTGGGGGAAATCTCTTCGATCTCGTGTTGCCAGGTGGTGTGGTAGGGGATGAACACGGTGCGCAGACCGGCGGCTTTGGCGGGATTGATGTCGGAGCGGGGCGAATTGCCGATCATCCAGGTATCGTGGGGCAGCAGGTGATGTTTCTCCACCATGCCGCGGTAGGTCTCGACGGATTTTTCGAAGACGACTTCGACTGCGTGGAAGAACTCCTTCAACCCCGATCGTTCCAGTTTGCCGAGTTGTTCATCTTCGCGGCCTTTGGTGAGGAGGATAAGATGGTTCTGGGCCCGGAGCGACGGAAGCGTTTCCCGGACGCCGGGCATCAATTCGATGGGATGCTCGAGAATCCACTTCTCCTGTTCGGTGATCCACGGTTCGAGGTTGGGGGAGCCGAATTCGCGGGCGACCTCGTGCAGGGACAAACAGAACGCCTTGCTGCCGTAGCCGGTGACCTTGACGTTGCGCTGTTCGGTTGCCCAGAGGGCCGACTGGGCATGGGCCGCCAGGATGCCGCGTTCGCCGAGTTTGGCGATGAACTCGGTCATGACGCGCTCGAAGTAGATGTTGTTCTCCCAAAGGGTGTCGTCGGCGTCGATGAGCAGTGTGGTCGAATTTGCCATGGCGGTTTTTCCTTGAATGCTGCCGGTGCTGTTTCTAAGCTTTAACCCATGACCTTGCAAGAAGTCCTCGACACGATGGAAGAGAAGATGATGAAGACCCTCGAGGTCGTTCAGAACGAATTTGCGACCGTCCGCACCGGCAAGGCGTCGACGTCGCTGGTGGAGAACATCCAGGTCGAAGCCTACGGCACGCACATGCGGTTGCGGGAATTGGCCGGGATTTCCACGCCGGAACCGCGGTTGATCGTCATTCAGCCGTGGGATGCCACGCTGGTGATGGCCATCGACAAGTCCATCCAGAAATCGGAGCTCGGCATCAATCCGGTCGTCGACGGCAAGATCATCCGCATTCCCATTCCGCAACTCGACCAGGAACGGCGCAAGGAACTCGACAAGGTGTGCAAGAAACTCGCGGAGGATGGCCGCATCGCCATCCGCAACGAGCGCCGCCATGCGCTGGAACAGGCCAAGAAGATCCAGAAAGACGGCACGATCACCGAGGACGAGTTGAAACACGCCGAAAAGGAAATCCAGAACAAGACCGACGAGTACGTCAAAGAGATCGATACTCTTTTGGGCCACAAGGAAAAGGAAATCCTGGCGGTGTAGTCCACGGCCCGCGTGTGTTTCGGATTGCCAACCTCCGTTGTTCGGCTATAGTCACCGCGTTCTGCTCGCGAGCAATGATTTCGGCGACCCCATCGTCTAGCCCGGCCCAGGACATCGCCCTTTCACGGCGGTAACGCGGGTTCGAATCCCGCTGGGGTCGCCATTTTCTTCGAGGCCGGTGAAAACGGTTTAGAACTGGAGGGAAACCGTCAGGCCGCCACCGCCATCGACGACGGCATACTCACGCGTGCCAACGTTTGAACCGTTGTGCACGTAGTCGAAGTACGCGCGGACATTCAAGTAATCGTTGAACGTGTAAGTGAGCCCGGCGCTGACCATGTTGTTGAGGTCGGAACGGTCCACGAATGTGGTGCTGGCGGCTCCCTCGGTCGGCTCTTGATAATCCTGGAAGCTTAGCCGGTACAAAACCTGCCCCGTGAGTTTCTGCAACAGGGTTACGTTCATGCCCGCATATAGCGAATTGTTCACTCGGGACAGAATCGAAGGTGTCGAAGGCTGCCAGTCGATCTGGTAGCCATAGAACACTGAGGCGCGCGAACAGAGGGCGTCCGACCGGTACAGGCCGAACTGTGTGTCGTACATCTTGAAGAACTCCTTGTTGCCTTCGTCAAAATACATCCGGCTCGCCGAGAATCCGCCATAGACTGCGAACCAGTTCTGGACAGGATAGGCGAGTTGCAGACCGGCG
>CAZAQZ010000196.1:0-5940 GCA_964487175.1 uncultured Verrucomicrobiota bacterium
CGCATCCGGAATCTTAATTCCCGCAGCCCCCATCGCGCCCTGTGCCGCATCCAATGTCGAGAATGGAAAGAGGCGGCTTGGCGAGAAACCGCGTGAACATGCGCCGGCACATCATCGGCGTCTCCTCGTTCGGCTCCGGATACGCAAGTTCGTAGAACTGCGGATTCCGGTAAAGGAAATTTCGGACGCTGGAATCCATAATGCCCGGTATTGCGCCCTAATGCCCAGGATTAGGGCCGACCAAGAAAACCTGGACGACCGCCGCTCTGGCCTAGGCCATTGCCTTAAGAAATTCCTTGTTCGTCTTGAACTTTGAGAGGCCGGCAAGCAGTTTCTGAAGCGCTTCGGGAGGTGGCAGGCCGCTCAGGGCGCGGCGCATCCGCGAAATTGCTTCCAGGTCCTTCGGCGCAAGCAGCAATTCCTCGCGGCGCGTACCCGAGGCGTTGATATCCACCGCCGGCCAGTAACGTTGCTCGGCGATCTTGCGATCAAGCACCAACTCCATGTTGCCTGTGCCCTTAAATTCCTGGAAAATCAATTCGTCCATCCTCGAACCGGTATCAATCAACGCTGTGGCGACAATGGTGAGCGAGCCGCCCTCTTCCGCTTTGCGTGCCGACGCGAAAATTCGGCGGGGCTGTTCCATTGCCCGCGCATCGAGTCCGCCGGTCATCGTGCGGCCGGTCGAGCCAATGTAATTGTTGAACGCGCGCGCCAGACGCGTGATCGAGTCGAGCACGACAAACACATCCCGCCCGCTTTCCGCGAGGCGTTTGGCGCGTTCGATGGCCATTTTCGCCGTGCGCACATGGTCATCAATGGTCTGGTCGTTCGTGGAGGCGATCACTTCACCGCCCTTGATCGACCGGCGAAAATCCGTTGTCTCCTCGGGACGCTCGTCAACCAGCAGGACAATCACATGCACGTCGGGATGATTGAGGATCACGGCATTGGCCATGTGATGCAGGAGGGTCGTTTTGCCGGTGCGCGGCGACGCCACAATCAGGCCCCGTGTGCCCTTGCCGATCGGAGCCACCAAATCCACGACCCGGGTGGTGTACAGCTCCGGTGTCGTTTCGAGGATGAATCGTTCGTTCGGATTAATGCTGGTGAGGTCGTCGAACTTTTTCAGCGCCAGGTATTTCTCGGGCGGCGCGCCGCTAATGGTGTGGATTTCCACCAATTGCGGACTGCCCTTCTTGGGCGGCGCGGCGCGGCCTTCGATCTCAATGCCGCCGCGCAGGTGAAACTTGCGGATGATGTCCGGCGAGACATAGATGTCGTTGGGGCTGATTTGGAAGCTCTTCGCTGGATTGCGCAGGAACCCAAATCCTTTTTCCCCGACTTCGAGTACGCCCCGGACGGTCGTCGGCTCGGGAGTTGATTGCTGTTGCGGCGGCTGTGTCTGCTGCTGTGGTTCGTTATCGCTCACGATCTTTCTCTACAGTGCTTGTTCGGCTCGCGTGGAACGCAGCCGTATGGTTTTTGCCGACAAATCATGTTCCGCCTTGATGTAGCGGACGGTGCGGGTCTTGGCGCGCATCAGGATCGAATGCGTCACCGCCCGGTGACCGACGAAATGGACGCCCGGCAACAGGGGACTCCCGCTGATGCCTGTTGCGCAGAAGACGATCCCCTCGCCCCTCGCCAAATCCCCGGCATGATAGACCTTGTTCAACTCTTCTTCGTGTCCTTGCTTCACCAATTCGTCGCGCTCCGTCTTGTCCCGTGGCCACAGCCTGAGCTGCATGTCGCCGCCCAGACAGCGTAATGCTGCTGCGGCCAGCACGCCTTCAGGCGATCCCCCAATGCCCACGTACAAATCCATTCCGCTGTCAGGCAAACTGGGGGCGATCGCGCCCGCGACATCTCCGTCCCCAATCATGCGCAATCGTGCGCCCACTTTACGGATACGCTTCACCAATTCTTCATGTCGGGGCCGGTCCAAAATCGTAATTGTCAACTCTCCCACCGGAACATTCAGCGCACGGCAGACAACCTCGATGTTCTGTTCGATCGGCGCTTCCAGCTTCAGTTGCGCACCCGGCTGCTTGTCTACGTACTCCTTCACACGCGGGCCATACGCCAGTTTCTCCGAGTAAAAGCTCGGCAAGTTCCTTAACGCGTGCCCGTGTCCTTCAGCGGAACTACCCGCCGCCAGCACGGAAATCACATTCGGTAATCCCTTGGATATGTTCGTCGTCCCGTCCACGGGATCAACCGCGATATCCAGCGCAACTGTACCCGGGCTCCATGTGCCCAGTTGCTCTCCGAGAAAAATACCCGGTGCCTCGTCCTTGGCCCCTTCGCCGATCACGACTTCGCCACAACACGGAATCAGGTCAAACATCCCGCGGATCGCGTCGCTGGCCGCCTGATCGGCCGCATTCTTGTCGCCCTCGCCCATCCACCGGGAGGCATTCAAAGCAGCCGCTTCCGTCGCCCGCACCAAATCGAACTCAATGATGCGCTCCAGGTCAGGTATCGGGTTTGGCGTTAGCCTAGCCACTCTTGCCGTTTATTCGATGCTCACGACCGGGCGATTCCGCGCTCAGACTTGCGACAGAAGTCGATGAAATGGTCGATCTCTTTGATCGGCGGAAACTCTTCCCGAATCTTATCCAATGCGTTGCTCACTGTCAACCCCGACCTGCATAAAATCTTATAGGCTTCCCGGAGGGCCCGTTGGGCCTCTTCATCCACCCCATTGCGCTCCAAACCGACTTTGTTGACCCCGCGCGTCGCTGCCGGGTTGCCATCGGCCATCATGTACGGCGGCACATCCTGCACCACCTTCGAGCAACCGCCGATGATCGACATGGTGCCGATGCGGCAGAATTGGTGAATTGCTGCAAGCCCGCCGACCACCGCGTGGTCTTCCACAATAACGTGCCCGGCCAGCGTACCGCAGTTGCTGAAGATCACATGATTGCCCACAATACAGTCGTGGGCGATGTGCGCGTACGCTAGAAAATTGCCGTGCGACCCAATCCGGGTGTAGCCGCCATCGCTGGTCGCGGTGTGCACGGTCACGTGCTCGCGAAACACATTGTCCGACCCGATTTCCAAATAACACGTCCCGCCCGTGAACTTCAAGTCCTGCGTCTTCAGGCCAATGCAGCCGAACGGGAAAAACTCGCACCGCGCTCCCGTCGTTGTGTGTCCATCAAGGATCACGTGGGAGTGAAGCCTGCACTTTTCACCAAGCTTCACGTGCGCACCGATCACGCAGTACGGACCAATCTCGCAACCGGCACCGATCTGCGCGCCGGAATCAATCACCGCCGTGGGATGAATCGTGGTAGTCACTTCCGTCTAGCGCACGCGGGATCGCGCCGAAATTTGAGAAGGTCTCCTGCGAGCACTACTTGCGCGATGTCTTCGATGCGTCAATTCCCGTTTCACAACGCGTTTGAGCCAATTCTCGATGGAGAGGCTCTGCCGACGGGCTATGGTCTCCAACCGGGCGGCAAAACGCGGATCCAAATAAATCATTAACGTGGAAGTCTCCAGACTCGCCGACATCGTAATCGGTTTGGTCTTAGCCCACACATCAGACAAACTATGGATGTCCCAATAGGCGCCTGCGCGGCGTGCAAACTCCCTCTCTCGCGGTGATATTCTAGCCTTGGATTTTCGCATATCTTTGTCGCTCTTTTGCATCTATGTCGCGTGCGGAGATGATCAACGCATCTGACATCAGTTTACGGATGAAGAACACAATTAGCAAGCGCCCCTCTGCCGTCCGGCCCAGGGCGGCGTAAACATCCTCACCACGCCGATACCCGCGACTCACCCTGCGCACATGCGGCTTGCCTTCGAGCACTTGCTCCACTTCCACCGGCCGAACTGTATGCTTGGCGACGATCTTCTCGCGAATCTCGGGCAGCCAGATGATTCCGTGAATTCGCACTGGGCGGTTCATGCCTCCACGAGGCTAAAGATCATTTCCGCCCCTTGCCGCCTCACGAGCCGCATCGTACATATGACGCAGCTGCACGGAACCGGCCGCAAACTTCTTCATCTGTCTACCCAATACTTCAGATCGAGATGGATACGATGAATTCCTACATGTTTTGCTACTTCAGTGGCTACATTCTGGTAGTCTTGGCTCACAAGTTCTTCCAAATCAGTAACCCCGGACCATTTAAGCACTGGCCCTGATTTATCAAGAAGCTTTTGATCTTTTTTCAGACCCTTGGCCACATAACTGTCCAGCGGAACTTCAAGCCATGGCTCGATATGATGAAGTCTGTACCCCTTGCATAGAAAGCGATGGTATACAATGCCTCTTAGGAAGATATTGAGAAACTTCCTAGCCGCTCCCCATGAATGATTGGGGAGTTTTCTTTGCAAACCAACAGTGGTCTTGCCCAGCAGGGAATGAAAACTGGCGACTGTGTGACATCTACCGAATTTCTCAAGCGATAAACTTTCAAGGTATTTTCGGGCTTTCTCCACAGTTTTCTTCGGCATTCCACGCGCCGTCGATGCTCCTACGGATGTTCTGGCAACGCGCCAATGCAGTAGTTTGACAAATTCTTTCTTGCCCATCTTTTTAAGCTTCCTAGTCACTTCTGCTCCTTGTTGACGATTACAGCCCGCACCGCCGTTTGCGGGGACTAGACCGATGAAGTTCCAACACCGTGACGTAGCGCCAGCTTGTGCAGTTGAAAGAGATCATCTGCAATGCCTCTGCCGTGGGGTGGATCGTGGTCATCACGAATGTGAACTAGCCTTCCACGACGCTGAACATTACTTCCGCCTCGCTGACGATTTCCTTGCCGACGCGGCAGATGCCTTTCGCCTTGCCGATCTTGCCCCGCGACTTGCCCATCTCAACTTCGATCATAAGCTGGTCGCCTGGCCGCACCGGTCTGCGGAACTTCACATTGTTGGCGCTCATGAAGTAGGCCACCTTGCCCGCATTTTCGCCCGAGCGCAACATCAACACGCCCGCCACCTGCGCAATCGCTTCGACCTGCAACACGCCCGGCATGATCGGATGCCCCGGGAAATGTCCCTGGAAGTACGGTTCGTTAATCGTCACGTTTTTCAAGCCGACAATCCGCTCCTCGCCCTCGATCTTGACGATTCGATCCACCATCATAAACGGATAGCGGTGCGGCAGCACGTTCAGAAGGCGGACTGTGTCCATCGCAATCTCTTCGCCCGCGCCCACAGGAATGGGCGGCGCGAACGGTACGCTCGGCTGCTCTCTCTCGTAAGCCCGGGCCAGCGCCTTCGTCAACTCCGCATTCACCCCGTGCCCCGGACGGACAACCACGATGTGCGCGGCGAGCGGTCTGCCCAGCAAGCTGATGTCGCCCACCACGTCCAGAATCTTGTGGCGGACAAACTCGTCACGAAACCGCAACGGCTCGGTGCTGAGAAGCGTCTCGTTGCGGATCAGGACGGCGTTCTCCAGGCTGCCCCCTTTGATGAGTCCCTTGTCCATCAGGTATTGGATTTCATCATAGAACGCAAACGTGCGCGCCGGCGCGATTTGTGTCTCAAAGGTTTCAGGCTCGACCGCCAGACTCAGGAACTGCGCATCAAGGCCGGGTTTGCCATAGTGAATCGTGCAACTCACCCGCAACTGGTCGCTCGGCAGCACCACCGCCAGCGAGTCGCCGACTTCCACGTGAACAATCTCTCGCGGCTGAAAAATCTCGCGTTTGCCTTCCTGCGGTTGAATCCCCGCCTGCTTGACCATGTGCACAAATGGCTTCGAGCTGCCGTCGCCGACGGGCGGCTCGTTTGCATCCAACTCAATTACCAGGTTGTCGATCCCGTATCCGCTCAGCGTGGCCAACACGTGTTCGACCGTGTGGATGACCGCGCCGTCGCTGCCGATGGTTGTCCAGCGCGTCGTGTCCCCGAGGTTGCTCACGTTCGGTTCGATCACGGTTTTGCTTTCGAGATCGGTCCGGATGAACT
>CAZAQZ010000197.1:0-5898 GCA_964487175.1 uncultured Verrucomicrobiota bacterium
CAGTTCGGTGCCACGGCGTTTACGATCGGCTCGCTCAGCGGCGACCCGGGCAGCGTGCTCAATCTCGCCAACTTCCAGTTGACGGTCAATCAAACATCCAACGCGACATTCGCCGGGAGCATCTCCGGTCCTGGCGGAAGCCTGATAAAATCCGGCCCCGCGACGCTAACCCTCACCGGCAGCAGCACGTTTGGCAATGCCACCACCGTCAGCAACGGAACGCTGCTGGTCGATAACACCGGTGGCAGCGGCACGGGTTTGGGCGCGGTGACGATCGACGGCGGCGCGACATTGGGCGGCACTGGCACCATCGGCGGCGCCGTCAGCGTTGGAGCGTCCGGCGTGTTCGCCCCCGGCGGTCCGGCCGGCACGCTGACGGTGAACAACAATCTGGGCCTAAACAATGCCTCCATGCTCGACTGCGCCCTAGGCACGACCGGCGCTGAAACCGTGGTGAACGGCAACTTGACGCTCGGCGGCACACTCAACGTGACCGATTCGGGCGGGTTTAATACGGGTGCATATGTCCTGTTCACCTATAGCGGGACGCTAGTGAACAACGGGCTGACCGTTGGCTCGACGCCCAATGGGAGCTGGACCTACAGGGTAGACACTCGCATCAATGGTCTGGTGAGATTGGAAGTCACCACCGGCGTAACGGCCCTTCCGCTATTGCCCTACGAGCAGACGGTGACGAACAGCCTGCCCTACGCCTTTTGGAGGTTGAACGAAACAAACGGCATTGTCGCGTTCGATTACTTCGCCAGTTACAACGGCACTATCAACCCCGGCGTCACCCTCGGCGTCAATGGACCAGAGGACCCGCCGTTCGTCGGTTTCGGGACGAACAACACCGCCATGCTGTTGACCGGCGCGACCAATTCGTTCCTGACCATGCCGCAGTTCAACCTGAACACCAACGCGATTACTATCACCGGCTGGATCAATCCAAGCGGCATGGAGCCTGCGTCCGCCGGGGTCGTATTCTGCCGCAGTGCCACCACGGCCGCAGGGATAAACTTTGGGCCCGGCTCCAACAATGAATTGCGTTATACGTGGAATGGCGTCCGCTCCTATATCAGCACCGGCCTGATCGTACCCACAAACCAATGGTCCTACTTCGCCCTGGTCGTATCGCCCACCAACGCCACGCTCTACGTCGGCACCAATGGCATCCTGAATTCGTTCATGGACTCCGTTACTGAGACCAATCAGGCATTCGATGCGCCCCTGCTGATCGGTTCTGACGCGGGCGTGACTAACCGCCTGTTCATCGGCAGCATCGCCGACATTGCCCTATATGAGGGCGCGTTGACGAGCTCGCAAATCCAGATCCAATACAGTACCGCCGCCGGCTGCATCGGCACGCCCGTCATTATCAGCTCGCCGACGAATCAAACCGTGGTGGCTGGCTCCAACGCGACGTTCACTGTGCAGGCTACCGGCTTGCCTGCGCTTCTCTACCAATGGCAGAGCAGCGTCAACGGCGGCACCACCTGGAGTTTCCTATCAGGCGCCACCGACACAAGCTACACGACCTCCACATTGGCTACCAATAATAGCGGCTCGCTGTTTCGTGCAATCGTCAGTGAGACGTGTGGTTCGCCCGTGACCTCTTCGGTGGCTATGGTGACCGTCACCCCGGGGCCTTTGCTCCCGAGTAAGTATGCGCAAACCGTGGTCAACGACGGACCGTTTGCCTATTGGCGGTTGAACGAGACCAACGGCGCGACCGTGGCGTACGATTTTTATGACGTCTACAACGGGACCATCGGTGCTGCCGTCACTGCCGGCGTGCCAGGACCGCAAGGCCCCACGTTCCAAGGATTCGAAACCACCAACACCGCTATGCGGCTCACCGGAGGAGCGGGATCGGCCCTGACCATGCCGACCTTGAACCTGAACACCAACACCGTGACCGTTACCGGCTGGATAAACCCGAGCAGCTACCAGAGCGGGTGGGCGGGCGTTGTGTTCTGCCGGGGCGGCACGACTGTGTCCGGCGTGAACTTCGGTCCCGGCTCGCCCGCCAACGAACTTCGATACACGTGGAACAACGACCGGTTCGACGTCAGCACCGGCCTGATCGTGCCGACCAATCAATGGTCGTTCTTCGCCCTTGTCGTCACGCCCACCGAAGCTACGGTTTATCTGGGCACCAACGGCGTGCTCAACTCGTTCACCGACTCGGCTGCCCTGAGCAGCTCGGCGTTTGATGCTCCGCTGATGCTTGGCGAAGATCCGTCCTCCGGCGGACGCTACTACGCCGGTGCACTGGACGAAGTCGCCGTCTTCCGTCAATCGATGTCGGCTGCCCAGATCCAGATGCTTTACAGCAATGCACTGGTTGCGCTATCACCATCGACCGTCGGCTTCACCGGCAGTCCGACCAGCGGGACGGCCCCGCTGGCGGTGACTTTCACCGACGGTTCGACGGGCTCGATCACCAATTGGTATTGGAATTTCGGGGACGGCAGCACAACCAATTTCTCCATCCAAACAAATCCCGTGCATACGTACGTGGCCGGTACCTACAACGTCAGCCTGACGGTCAGCGGTCCGGGCGGCACCAATAGCCTCACGCGGTCCAGCTACATTGTGTCAACCAATCCGGCCCCGCCTGTGGCCGCGTTCATCGGCAGCCCGGCCACTGGCGCGGCGCCGTTGATGGTGAGATTCACCGACAATTCGACCGGCTCGATCAGTAACTGGTACTGGAACTTCGGGGACGGCAACACAACCAATTTCGCGACGTTAACGAATCCGACACATACGTACGCGGTCGGCACCTACTCTGTTAGTCTGACGGTCAGCGGTCTGGGGGGCACCAATAGGAGCACCCAATCCAATTACATCCAGGCGCTGAATCCGGCGCAGCTTCTGGTCAACCCCAGCAGCCTTAATTACGGATCAGTGACAATCGGCCTGACCAACCTCCTAAACTTCTCTGTCATCAACACCGGCGGCGCGGCCTTGAGCGGCACGGCTGCCAGCGCGGCCCCATTCGTTGTAAGCAGCGGCGGCTCCTACAACGTGGCGGGCGCACAGACGGCCTCGGTGACTGTGGCCTTTGCGCCCGGCGGGACCGGCACGTTTAATGGATCGGTGGTCTTCACCAGCAACGGCGGCGATTCGACCAACGCCATCAGCGGCGTGGGTCTGACACCAGGCAGCATCGCAGTTACGCCCACGACGATGGATTTCGGGGCGGTGGCCACGGGCACGACGGCCCAGGCCAGCTTTGTGGTGACCAACTCCGGAGGGACGGCGGTCAGCAACGGCACGACGGCGGTCAGCGGCGGGCCGTTCACCATCCTGTTCGGCGCGGCCTTCAGCGTGCCGGGCCTGGGCACAACCAACGTGATGGTGCAGTTTGCGCCGGTCAGCGCCGGCGGGTTCACCGACACCGTGGTGTTCGCTACAGCCAACGGCGGGAACACCTCGAACACGGTGACTGGCATGGGAGCGGTCGCTCCCGTGGCCAGTTTCACCGCTAACCCGATTGCTGGCACGGAACCGGTAGGGGTTATCTTCTCGGACACCTCGACCGGCACCCAGCCGATCACGCTGGTGTGGAACCTGGGCGACAGCGTCCTTGTGACCAACGCGGGCGGCACCGGTTTCAGCCACACGTACGCAGCTGGCATCTACACGGTGGCGTTGACGGCCAGTAATGCCTTCGGCACGAGCACGCTGGTGTCGAACAGCATGATCACTGTGGTCACGGCTTTGCAGGCGTGGCAACAGGACTACTTCGGCTGCACGAACTGTGCACAGGCGCAACCCAACGCCGACCCACTCGGCAAGGGTATGAGCAATACGAACCAGTTCCTGGTCGGCTTTAATCCCACCAACAGCGCGGCGTACCTGCACGTCATCAGCATCGCCCGCACGAATGCCACGGACATCAACGTGATCTATCTGGGACCCAACGGCGACAGCACCTGGTCGCCGGGCATCGCGTCGCGGACCAACGTGCTGGAGTTTACAGAGGGCACGGCCAGTGGCGGCTACTCGAATAACTTCGTGACCGCCAATGTCACCAACATTCTCAGTGGCGGAACCGGGAGCGGCGTCGTGACCAATATGGTAGACATCGGAGGAGTGACCAACGGCACGTCGCGGTACTACCGGGTCCGCGTGTTGTTGCCGTGACGCCGTGAAAATGAACCAGTTTAGGAGCGCAGCCCGAAGAACAGCCGGTCAAGAGTCAACCCTAACCCGCGTTCACGACCAGATGACCGAGTTGGCGGCTGCGTTCTTTTTTTTCCGCCCGTGAGGCTTGCTGTTGAGGCTGCCCCTGATCCTGTTTGGCGGCCCAGGGGTCACCCAGAGCGTACAACCTTCCCGCCGGTGGGAATATTTGCCGTCCTGCGTCCACGAGAAACCGAAGCTTCGGGGATATCCCCAGCCCATCGCCTCGCGCGCGGAATGCGGACCCAACCCGGCGCAGCAGGGCACGGCGGGGCGGCGGGGGGGAATGGCGAGGAAATGCGGGCGGTCGAGTGGGCCTGTGCAGAGCCTGCAGATGATCTGCTCAGGCGGAAGTAACTCGATCTTGGGTGACGGCAACCCCTCAGAATCGACTTGTTAGAATAGTCAAATGTGATACTATAATTGATCACCCGACTAAATGTTCGCGATAGTCGCGGGACTTAAGTCATAGGGCAAATGTCGGTTGAATCACCGTCGGCGAGGCGGTGCGGGAAACAAGGGATCATACAACTGCAAGTGACTACAGTTAGGCTGGCCATGCGACTCCGCGCGTTGATGTTCTTCCTTTCGCCCTTTGGCGCAACGATTCTGTTGAGCAGTCCGGCGCAGGCGCAGACCAGCTACGTCTGGACCAATGGGAACCATACCTCCAACGTGTCTGGAAGTTGGAGCATCCCACAGAGTTGGAGTCCCCTCGGGCCAGCCACAGGCACCGACAATGCCGCCGATTTCAGTCAGGTGCAGTTTTCGGGCAATTTCAACACGGTGACTCTCGATGGCACCTTCAGCATTGGCACCCTGCATTTCGGCGATGCCGACGGCACTGCTATCTGGGACATCGAACCCGGCAGCGGAGGGCAGTTGAACCTCAGCGTCTCATCGGGCACACCCACGATCAACGTGGATAACAACCAAACCGCCATCATCAATGCCGTCCTCGGCGGCACGGGTTTCACTCTCGTCGGCTCAGGCATAGGCACGTTGACCATCGCGGGCAGCTCGGCCAATACGTTCACTGGACCAACGACCATAAATAACAATACGATGATTTTGGGCAAGCCGCCCGGCGTCAAAGCCCTTGGTGGCGATCTCATCATCAGCGGCGTTGCCAACTCAGGTATCTCGGCCTGTTTTGTCGTCGAGTCGAACAGCGAGCAACTCGTTGACACCGCAGTGGTGACGATCAACACCGCCGGCGGCGGGCTGGGCACCTGGGAATTGATGGGCAACACCCAGGCGGTCGCCGGGCTGCAGGACAACGGGCATGGAAACGTGGAGATCGCCGAATCATCCACCATGACCACCGGCAGCTCAACGCTAACGATCAACGGCAGTGGCAGCTACTCTTTTTCCGGGCGCCTCCGCGAATACAACGATCTCAGCCACGGCGGTCTGTTCAACGTGATCAAAAACGGCTCCGGCACGCAAACCTTCATGGGGCAGCACGTCCAATGGTACGGCTCGACCGTCGTCAACGCGGGCCGCCTTGTCTACAGCAGCAACACCGTGAATATCGCCGGCGTCCTGAGCAACAACGCCACGATCGAATTGCACACCATCGGCAGCTTCTCATTTCAGTCGACTCCGCCCCCCACATTTTACGGCACGGGCACGCTCGTGAAGACCGGGCCGGACACCATTTTTTTCGGTTACGTCAACAATCCCGGCGACGGCGGCGCCAAC
>CAZAQZ010000198.1:0-5888 GCA_964487175.1 uncultured Verrucomicrobiota bacterium
AGCAAGGAGGTGAGTGTCGGTCCGCTTGAAGCTGCGCCGCGACCGCTCCAAGCGCGACCAGCACCACCGCCGCCAGCCAAGGATTGGCCGTGCGGCTCAGCCACATGAGAATCGCCCCCACCACCGCCAATTGTGCGGAAGGCAGCCACGCAGCTCTTGCCCATTTTTTTGCCCGGCCGACAGCCGCCATGCCCAGCCCGCTGCCAACCCCGAACGCCACGAGCAGGTAACCGAACCCGCCCGTCCGCAATCCCAAACCGTGTGGTGCGTCCGCCATGGCATAGCCGGTGAACGCCACCATGAATACTGCACCCACGAATGCGAATACCGCCGTCAACAACACCAGTGGCAACGCAATCTTATGTTCCCACAAGTACTTTAGCCCGGTCCGAAACTCGCCCCAACCGCCTTCGGGATGTGCATTTTCCCCGCTGGTCGTGGTGTGCGGTTCCATCCGGATTGCTGCCACCATTGCCACGCTCACCACGTACGCCAACGCATTCGCCGTCACCGCCCATTCGACACCCATTTTCTCTGCTACGAATCCGCCCAGCCCGCTCCCGCCCACGTTGGCCACTGCCACCGTCGCCGTCAGCAATGTGTTCGCCAGGATAAACTGCTTCGGTGCCAGCAGATTCGGCAGCATCGCGGCGCGAGCCGGCAAATAAAATGTCGAGATCGATCCGTTCAGGAAAATCATTACGTACACTGCCATCAATCCGCGCGACTCCACCCGCCCGGTGACGACCGGCAGCAGCCAAGTCGCTATGACGACGACCGTCAAGGCGCGCAATGCATCGCTAATCATCAGCACACTGCGCCTCTGCCAACGGTCCAGATACGCAATGGCCACCGGGCCCAGAAGCAATCCCGGAAGAGACACCGCGAACAACATTTTCGCCGTCTCCGTTGCCACGTCGTAGTCGTTGGCCCGGAAGAACTCGATCAGCCCCATTCGCATCAGCGCATCCCCAATGGCCAGCACCACTGCCGCAATCCACAGCCGACGAAATCCGGGATGTCTTAGTACGTCACGCATTTAGTCATGCTCCACGATGAATCGTCGCATGTCGTCAGGCAAAACTGCCTCCATTTCGCAAATCCGCTGGGTGCTGGGATGACGAAATACGACCCGTTGTGCATGCAACGCATGTCGCGGCATCAACAATTGTCCCAGCATCTCGTCGGTCACGCCTTCCTTGATGAATTGTAAGTACAGCGTCTCGTCCGGCCCATACACCTTATCGCCGACAATCGGGTGACCCAGCCACGCCATATGGACGCGCAATTGATGCGCCCGGCCCGTGTGTGGATGCAACTTCACGACTGTGAACCCGCGCAATCGTTTCTCGACCGCAAACTCGGTCACGCTTGGTTTGCCTGCGACCACGTCCACCACGCGTTTGGTGTACACTGCTGAATTCTTCGTCAACCCGATGGGTTGATCGATTGTCCCTCGCTCCTGCGAGATCGTGCCCCAACAAACGGCTGCGTACTCTTTCTGGATTTCACGCCGCTGAACCTGTTTTCCAAGAACGGTCGCCGCGCGTTCGTTCTTTGCCACGATCACCAACCCGCTCGTTTCCCGGTCGAGGCGGTTCACCAGTCGCGGCGTCTCAACTCCCCGTTCGCGCAGCCAGGCGACGAGCGTTGGGTGCTCCGGACGATTCGCCGAATGACACACCAGGGGCGCGGGCTTGTCCACCACCAGTACGTCATCGTCCTCAAAGACAGCCTGTGGAGTTCTTTCCCGTAACATGTGCACGAGTGATGGTACCGGTTTCGTCAAGTACGTGGCAACACTACAAGACGTGGGTCCTTTTCAAAATGGACTGCAACACTTCCGGCGCTGCGAATGTCGTTTCGGCCAGGTTGCGCGCCGCGGCACAGTGGGCCGGGTAATCGGCATTGATGAGTTCAATCCCACGGGCCGCCTCTTCCAGTGTCGAGAAGGTCAACAAGCCCTGACCGGTGGGCAGAAGATGGCCGTTGATTCCCGTCTCCTGCACAAGCGCCGGACGGCCGGAGGCGAGATAACACGCCGTGCGGTCACTAAACCAGCCGCTGTGCGATTTCACGTAGCCGCCTTTCGCCACACTGAACTCACCGCGGGATTGCTGGATGTAGGAACGAAATCCGTCTATTCCTTCGGCGACTTCATGGGGATTTGTCAGCGTCCAACCGTTCCCGCGCAACGTCGCGATGTCTTCCATCTCCGTCTCGTGAATCAACAGACCAAGCTCCAGTTGTTGGGATGTTTTTCGTGGCAGCTCGATAAATCTCAGGAACTCCTCCCGTTTCGGTCCATAGTATTCGTCCTGCCACGCAGCTTCCTGTCCGCGCCATTGTGCCACTGTCGTGAATGGCCGGACGGGTGGCGCGGTTTGCATCGGCCAAAACTCCAGCGCCACGGGCGGTAGAAACGTTTGCCATTCGATGCCGCGCAGGGGAATTGAAAAGCTGTCGCCGCCAACATTCTGGCCGATCGTGAAAAACAGATTGTGTTTCGAGAAATCCATGTCCCATTGTTGCGCCCAGATTTGGGTGAATCCCGGATCGAGGTCGAAGTAAGCACGACGTTTGATGCGGCGAAGAAGTTCGTCCTCCTTAAGGGCGCCACAGAGGTTGATGAGCAAGTCGCAGTCGCTGCACAACGCTGCCAGCGATTTGTCGGTCGTACCAAAAACTTTTCCATCTTCGCACAGCACCGCCCAATGTTCGCCGAAGCCAAATCGCTCACACTGCGCACAAAAGCCTTCGACCATTTCCTCGGTTGTTCGTGATGCACCGGGTTTTGGCGGTTTGAGGATGTCGAGCCAGAAGGCCTCGACACCCAGCGCGCGCAGCCCCGCGAGATAGTGCAGGTTCAACCACTGCATGCCACCCCCTTCAGGATACCCAGCCCCCCAACCGCTGGTGACGATGACTTTCTTCATTGCGTCAGGGGTTGGCAGAGTCCGTCAATTGCTCACCAAACTGCAATTCACAGATTCGCGTGTAGTGTCCGCCTCGCGCAAGCAATTCCACATGCGTGCCGCGTTCGACGATCTGTCCATCGTGCATCACCAGCAAAACCGTGGCGTTGCGGACGGTCGATAGCCGGTGTGCGACAACGATAACTGTGCGCTTTTGGCGCAGCCGCTCCAGCGCGCGCAGGACCGCCGCCTCCGTCTCCGAATCGAGCGCGGCCGTCGGTTCGTCTAGAATCAAGATTGCCGAATTCTTCAAGAAAGCGCGGGCCAACGCCAACCGCTGCCGCTGGCCACCCGATAGCAATACACCCCGCTCGCCGACAGGCGTGTCATATCCTTGCGGCATTGCTGTGATAAAGTCATGCGCCTCGGCCTGTCGGGCTGCCCCCAGTATGGCGTCTCGTGTGGCGTCTGGCCTGCCGTAAGCAATGTTCTCAGCGACGGTTGTTGAAAACAACACCGGCTCCTGCGGCACAATGCTGATTTGTTGACGCAGTGTACGATACTGAAATTCGCGCACGTCCTGTCCGTCCACCAGCACTTGACCCTTTTGCGGATCATAGAAGCGGAGCAGCAAACTTAACAGGGTGGTTTTACCAACACCGCTCGGCCCGACCAATGCCAGCATCTGGCCGGGCCGTGCTTCGAATTCGATTCCCTTCAATACGAGCCGATTCGGATCGTAACCAAACCAGACGTCGTCGAATTTTACCACGCCCTCACAATGTGTGAGTGGTCGCGCGGTGGGTAAATCGCGGATTGTCGCTTTGGTTTCCAGAATCTCCATGACTCGGCGAAAAGGTGTCAGTGCGCCCTGGATTGCCGCAGCCAGCCCGCTTATGGTGCTCATGGGTCCGTAAAGCATGCCGACGTAACTGATGAAGACCAGCAGTTCACCAACGCTCAACCGGCCCGCCAGCACACGCTGTCCGCCGATCCAGATCATGGCGACTGTGCCCGCCGCCGTGATCAAACCCACGACGAACGAGGACATCACCTGCACCCGCGTCATCCGGAGGTTGGCGTCCACGCTTTGCGCCGTATCCGCATCAAATCGTCGAATCTCGTCCTCCTCGCGCGCGAACGATTGAATGGTGCGGATCGCGGCCAATGACTCCTGGATGACCGAACTAACTTTGCTTTCGCGCGTGTGATACTCGGTGGCCACTTCGGTGAGGCGTCGATTGTAGAATTTGATCGTCAACGCCAGCGCAGGTGCGACGGCAAGCGCCAGTAGCGTCAGCACGACGTCAAATTGCAGCATGATGATCATCATTGCCACCAGCGTCACGATTGAGGAGACCAGCGGGATGAAACCGCCATTGAAAATTGTCTGGATTGAATAGGTGTCCCACGTTACTCGGTAGATCGAGTCACCCACCGCGCGGTTGTCGTGAAAGACCAGTCCCAATTTCTGCAAATGCTCGTACAACCGGCACCGCAACTCGTGCGTCATCTGCAATCCCGCCCGCACCAGGTACGTCGTCCCCCACGCGCCGAGCCAGCCGCGCAATACCTGGATCAGCAGCAGCGCGAGACACACAACCACCAGCGCATTTGATTTGCCGACGCCAAATGCCTCGGCCCAATGTGGCATCGGCGAGGTGCCCACCAGGATGCTGTCCACGATGATCTTCATCGGCCATGGTTGCAGTAGGCTTGCTGCAATTCCAAGCAATGACAAGAACAACCCGGTCGTTGTGTCGCGTCTCTGGGCGCGGATCAACGTCCAGGCTTGTGACCAGACATTGCCGTTGTCGATTCGTTCTGCCATGGCGGTGTCCATTTTACTCTGTCCCGACAGCTTCGGCCACGCTGTAAAACCCGTCTCGATCGAGCAGTTTCAGCAATCCGCAGTTGATGTTATGAACTATGGACGGTCCTTCGTAGATCATGCCGGTCCACACTTCCACCAGGCTTGCGCCCGCGCGAATCTTCTCGTATGCGTCAGCGGCGTTGAAAATCCCGCCCACGCCGATAATCGGAATCTGCCCATGGGATTGACGCCGGATATGGCGCACGCATTCAGTCGCACGCGCCCTCAACGGTGCGCCGCTCAAACCGCCTTCGGGTGGTGCGGGATGATCGACGGTCGTATTTGTCGCCACAACACCCGCAACATGGTGCTTTTGGATCAACGCCAGTGCATCGTCCATGTGCTCAAACCTTAAGTCCGGCGCGAGCTTCAACAACACCGGCGTCCCCTTCGGCACGCGCGCAAGCAAATCATCCAGCAGATCTCGATCCTGCAGCTTGCGCAAGCCTGGTGTGTTCGGCGAACTGACGTTGAGTACAAGAAAGTCGGCTCTTCCCTGGAAGCGTGTCAGTGTCTCCGCGTAACTTTCTGCCGCCTGTTCAAGCGGGACGTCGCGGTTCTTGCCGACGTTGACCCCGAGAGGAATGGCGTATGGAAGCGGGTGCACGCGTGAGAGAATCGCATCTGCACCATCATTGTTGAACCCCATGCGGTTAATGAGCGCCCGCGCCTCGACTAGTCGAAACAGTCGCGGAGGCGGATTGCCTGCTTGCGGCCGCGAGGTCACGCTGCCGATTTCCACGAATCCGAATCCGAGTGACGGCCAGAATTCCATTCCAAGCGCGTTTTTGTCATAGCCCGCCGCAAGACCGACAGGATTGGGGAAATCAACTCCGAACACCGTCTGTTTCAATCGCCTGTCTTCGACCATGAACATCGCCTTCGCCGCCTCGATCGCGATCTTGCTGCGGCTGAGAAGGCCCGTCACCCGCAAGGCTCTGTCGTGTGCGTCTTCGGGGTCAAGCTGCAACAGCGATGGGCGGATGAGCGTTTTATAAAACATGGCGGTAAGATGGCAAATTGGCGATTCTGTGGCTATATTAATTACAGAAGGTGTGGTGAGCGATGTCGGTCGAAGTAGAAAAACATATTGAGTATGC
>CAZAQZ010000199.1:0-5879 GCA_964487175.1 uncultured Verrucomicrobiota bacterium
CCGCTACCGCCTCGAACTCTGCCCCTGCACCACCGTCAACGACGACTACGTCGAGTTGAATGTGGTTTCGGCCTTATAACCACTTCGCGAGTTTCTCGCGGTTCCTGGTGTAGAGAAAAGCCAGCACCAGCAGGATCGCGCCGAGACCGATGAAGGACAGAATTCGATACAACGTTTCCAAGTTGCTCAAATCATAGAGCACCGCGCGCGCAAGACTGAGCGCCAGTACAACCAGTCCGCCGATGCGGTACAGACGTTCTTTGAAGGCGAAGCCCAGCGCCAGCAATGCGAACCCGCACACCGCCCATCCCACCGTGAGATAAGCATGTCCCACCAATCTGTCCAATGCAACAATTGCCAGCGCCGTGATAAATCCAGCGAAGACCGCACGAACTCCTCTAAGTTCGCCCTCGCTCCACCCAAGACTCTGTCCCCCGCTTTTCAGCGTTCGTTCGGCCAGCCCAAGGACTCCCAAGGCGAGCATCGCATTGCTCCACCCTACCCCGCCCAAATCGTATGGGTGACGTCCACGGAGGAAGAAGCCAACTGATCCGACAATCAGCGTCGACAGGGAAGCCCAACCAAATGTGACTTCGGATGCCAACAAGCCGGCCACCACAAATGCAAAAGTCTCCACCGCAAATGCTACGAGTTGCCAGCGCCCCGGGCAATGATCGAATGTCACAACGATCAGTGCCGCTGTCGCTGCGATTGCATAGACCAGGAGAAGATTCGACGCGGTGAGCAGTCCGTCCGTCGCCACGGCGGCCTTCCGCGCGCGCCGCCAGACAAACACTCCAAACCCAAATGTGGCCGCGATCAGGGCGATCGATTGCCAGAGCGGCCAACGCTCGTCATCGAATTTTGCCAGGTAAAAACTGATATTGGCCCAGACCAGCGGAAGTTGAGATGCCCAGAATATCTCTCTCGTGCGCAACGCGCCTCCGATCAGGGCACACAGGACCGCCAGAACAATCCATGCCCACGGCAATCGTTCGCCGGAGAAATGCTGGTTGGTGGCGAGCATCGCCAGTACGGTGGACAGAAGAGCGAAATACAACGCCGAATACCAGGGGGTCGGATGGTTCGCTTCCTCCAATCGCCGCCGTTCAAGTCGCGCGCAGAAGAAACCCGCCGCCGCGGCGAATACTACGCCCCAAATCATTGGCGCGTCCCACTCCGGATATTCCGACCAGGCATACAATCCTGCCCAGGCAAACGTCGCGCGCCCGATCCAGGCGACCCAGCGGGAGCGCATTGTCCGGGCCAGGATCAGGACAAAGGCGCTTTCCAGCGTCAGTGCGGCCACGAGATGCACGCCCTTGAAATAGCTGATCCCCCCCAGCGTCGCCACAGCCAGCCCCTGCACAAACAGCGTATCCATTAATAGCCGTTCCGCCTGGAACCGCCGATACGCAATGGCTGACGTGATCAGAAGCGCTCCGCCGAAACAGAATTGGAATTCCCATTGCATCTGCGGGTGCGCGTGATACATCAGCAGCGTGAACAACAAGAAGAAGAACGCGTTGTTCAGTGCGAACAGACCGTTGCGCTCCGCCGTGGCCAACACTTCACGCCGCACGATCAACGCACCGACGGTGAAAAGCAGCCAGTACAGGGACAGAAACGCGGCGCGCAGTCGAAAATCTGATTCGCCAAGGTAGGCAGAATCGAAGACCAACCGCTCCATGTCCCCAAACCGATTCAGTTTCCAGACCCAGATCAAGTAGGTCAGGTACGTCGCCAGCACCGCGCCGTAGGAGATGTGTACCCAACGATTCCGCGCCAGGAAAAACAGCGCTGCCACCGCGAGCACGGCGTTCGACGCCAGCGTGAACGACGTCACACCGCTGATGACCGACGTGTAATAGCCAAAGAACAGGGCCATCCCCGCCAGCGCGGCCGATTGCCGTTCCTGCGCCACACCGACAATCGCGACAACAACCAGTGTCAGCAGCGTCAACGCCAGTGCCGGACTTTGGATCACGCGGAACGCCTCGACGAAATGCGCGGCGTACGTCACAAAGTAAGCGAGCGCCAGCGAACCGGCCTGCAGAACGCGCGCGAACTGCGGCATCTTCTTTTCCAGCCACAAACCCAGGCCGCCGAGAACCAGGCACCACAGATATCCCATCGCCACCTTGTGACCCAACGACAGGTAGTGGTAGCTCCACGTCACCAGGAACACGATTCCCGTCAACAGCACCGCCATGCCGATGCGTGGCAACCAGTAGGTTCCCAGCCGCACTTCAAACGATTCCTTCGGCGCGCGGTCGATGGGAGGCGGTGCCATCACGGATGACGCCTCAGTGGCTGGTTGGGGGAACGGAGGAAGATCAAATTCGTCCATCACGGGTTTTGGAGATGGCAGTGGCGCAGGAGCCCGCGGGACGGATGGAATCACCGGCGGAGCTGGCAGCGGCGGCGGTTCAGGCCGGGCAAGCTGGTCGAGTTTGCGATTGATTTCCGCCAGTCGCTGTTGAAGCTGGCGGACCTCCTCGCGCAATTGGTGCAACTCATCTGGTTGCTCAACGCTCATGACAGTTGCTACACTCCCAGTCGTGAAGCAGCCGCCACTGTATCGGCAGTTTGTCGCGCTGCCAAGCGATGAACGCTTGGGCATCGCGTGGCCCACGCCGAACCACGCGTTGTGCGATGTTCCGGAAAGATTCTTTGCGCGCACCCGTATCAATCCCGATTATGGCAAACCAGGGTTCACACGCGACTGCGGCAAACGCTTTCACCACGGCTGCGATATCGCACCGGTCTCGGTGACCGCCACGGGCAAAACCACGCGTGTGATGTTCACCGACTGTGCGACCGGGCAGGATTTCGAGAGTGAAGAGCCGACGTTTGAACCACACGACGATGTTTTCTGCGTCTGTGGCGGTACAGTGCATGAAATCGTCGAAGACGGGGATTCCTCAGACTTCGGCAGACACGTCGTCGTTGAACATGTATGGCCGCGTTCAACAGCAAAATTCTACACCTTCTACGCCCACCTCGCAGAAACCATTGTCACGCCCGGCGCGGCGCTTGCCACAGGCCAGCGCATGGGACGGATGGGCCAAACCTCGCGCAGCCCGGATGCGCGGAACTGGATGGCCATCGCGCCGCACCTGCATTTCGAAGTGCGCGACGCCCAAGGCAATTCATATGATCCGGTCGAGTTTCTTCGCGCCTATTTGAGATAGACCGGCAGGTAATTCCACTTCGCCGACAGCGCCAGAATCGCCATCGAGGTTGTGTACAGTGGACCCGCCTCGGCCTCATCGGGCGTGCTCGGGGGCGGAGGCCAACTCCCGTCGGCGTTCTGGTGATCAAGGAGTATCCGTTCATCAAGACCTGCGCCAGCGTGGGAACAGTAATACGCGCCATGATAGAAGAATTCGCTATCCCAACGGAGAGGGTTCGCCGCCAACCACTCACGCGCGCGCCCCACGGCAGGATCGTCCGGTAATCCAAAAAACCGAAACGCCAGGATCGCTGAGGCGGTTCGCGATTGATTCGGCAAACCGCCCGGCTGATAGCTGAATCCTCCGCTGGGATGCTGGCAGCGCTTGATGTAGGCCACGGCACGTTCCATCGCGGTGCGTGGCACGGCAATTCCGGCATCGCTCGCTGCCTTCAGTGCGACCACCTGCCACACGGAAACGGAAAGGTCGCTGTCAGTGGAGGTTGGGTCGTAGCGCCAGCCTCCCTCGTGGATTGGCCCCTTCTCGACGGCCTGCGCGCGCACAATCAAATCCACCGCCTTCGTCAAAGCTGGGCGCACTTGCTTATCTCGGCTGCTCATCCCGGAAATCTCCGCCAGGAGAAGGGTTGTGATCCCTTGGCCATACATCATGGCGCCGTTTGCGGTGAACGCACCGTCTTCAGCTTGCTGCGTCAGCACAAATCCCAATCCGCGATCCACCGCACCGCCGTAGGTCTTGCTCGCGGGCACGTGGCCAGCCGACAAAAACGCCAAAAGCGCGAGTGAGTTGAGAGCCGGGTTCTTGCTCCACGCGCCATCGGCATGCTGTTGCGCCGCCAGCCATGCCAACCCGCGATCCACTGCATTCGTTTGAGCAACACTTGATCCTTGAGCAGTGAGCACCACCGAAAGCAGCAGGCTGAAAAGTCTGAGTTTCATCCATTTCCAGATTAGCACGAACCCACATTCGTCAGCGATGGATTTTGGGTTACAGTCAGCAGTCATTGTGCTAGCTTTAGACAAAGATGAAGCGCTGGGGAATAATTCTATCTGCTGCGCTTTTTCTATGCGCGGTTCGGGCGCAGGCTGAGAAAGTCTGTCTGATCAAGGTGGACGGCGCCATTGGCCCTGCGACAGCGGATTATATTTCCCGCGCCATCGAGGAGGCCACCGCGCAGGGCGCGCAATGTCTCATCATTGAACTGGATACCCCGGGCGGACTGCTCGATTCTACCCGCATCATTGTGCAACAATTTCTCGCCTCTCCCGTTCCCATCGTCGTGTACGTCGCTCCGGCGGGCGCGTGGGCCGGCAGCGCCGGCTGTTTCATCACGCTTGCCGCCGATGTGGCGGCGATGGCCCCGACGACCAGCATCGGCGCCGCGCATCCGGTTTCCATGGGCGGCGGTGGCGGTGAAGAAAAGCTCGATGACACCATGAAACAGAAACTGGAGAATTTCGCGACGAGTTACATCGAAACCATTGCCACGAAGCGGAAACACAACGTTGAATGGGCGAAATCGTCAGTCAAGGAAAGCAAGGCAGTCACCGCGGAGAAGGCGCTTGAGTTGAATGTGATTGATATCATCGCCAAAGACCTGCCCGATTTGTTGCGTCAGTTGAATGGACGCAAGGTTAACGGCAAGGCGCTGAAGACCACAGACGCATCGATCACTGAAATCCCGATGTCACTTCGCGAGCACGTTTTCCAGATGATCTGGCGGCCCGAAGTGATGTTCGTCCTGATGCTCGTGACGATTTATGGACTGATCGGGGAAATGAGTAATCCGGGCGCGATCCTTCCAGGCGTGGTGGGTGCTATCGCGCTGATCCTGGTGTTGTATATGGCTGCCATCCTACCGATCAACGTGGCGGGGCTGGCCTTGATTGGATTGGCTGTGGGGTTGTTCATTATTGATGCATTCACGCCGACGCACGGAGTCCTGACCGCCGGCGGAATCATCGCTTTTTTCCTCGGCTCGATGATGCTGTTTGACAATGCCGGTGGGTTTTTCCGTTTGTCGCTCGCGGTAATAATCCCGGCGACGCTGGTGACGGCGGCGTTTTTTGCGTTTATCGTCGGAGCGGGCCTGCGCGCCCAACTCTTGCCCGTGAAGGTCGGCAAGGAAACGCTGCATGGCAGGACCGTCAAGGCGGTGACACGCATTGATGCGCAAGGCGGCAAGACATTCGTTGAAGGCGAATACTGGAACGCTGTCAGCGACGCGCCGATCGAGGCGGGACAGGAAGCCGAGATCACAGGCGTTCAAGGTCTGACGTTGAAAGTGAAACCGAAACCCTCATAACTGGAGCCCGTTGTCATGGAAACATTTTCCGGATTGCTTGGCGTTATTCCGTGGGTGGTGGTGATCGTCATCCTGGCGTCGATTGTTTTACCCCAAATGATCCGCATCCTGCGCGAGTATGAGCGCGGGGTGATTTTTCGATTGGGCAAGCTGCTCGGAGTAAAAGGGCCTGGGCTGATCTTGCTCATCCCCATTGTGGACCGGATGGTGAAGATGGACCTGCGCGTCATCACCATCGACGTTCCCAAGCAGGAAGTCATGACCCGCGATAACGTGCCTGCCACCGTCGACGCCGTGGTTTATTTCCGCGTGGTTGAACCCGAGGCGGCGGTGGTCAAGGTGGAGAATTTCCTCAAAGCCAGTTCGCTGATCGCCCA
>CAZAQZ010000200.1:0-5825 GCA_964487175.1 uncultured Verrucomicrobiota bacterium
CGCGGCGGATGAAGTCGAGCGAGGAGTGCAGATGCTCGTAGAGGTCGCGGTCGAAATCGAAAATGTGGACCTCGAACGCTCGCTGGTGCTCGCCGCCAGCAAAGGTGGGGCGGACGCCGATGTTGACCACCCCGCCGAGTGTTTCATTGGCGACCAGCACACGCACGGCATACACACCGTTGGGCGGCAGCGCTTCATCGTGCGGGTTGAGATTGGCGGTAGGATAACCGAGTTGATGGCCACGATGGTCGCCTTGTTCCACAGTGCCCAGAATGGTGAAGGGGCGGCCGAGCATTGCTGCGGCGCGATCCAGCCTGCCTTGCAGGACGTGCTGGCGGACACCGGTGGAACTGATCATTTCCCCGTCATCCGTGTGGACCGAATGGATTTCCCTGACCGCGAAACCGTAGGCTGGCGCCAGTTTCTCAATGAGGCGGACATCACCGGCCCGGTTGTGTCCGAACCGAAACCGTGAGCCAACGCAAATCTCCCGCAATTGAAAGCGTTTATCGGCAATCATCGAAATGAATGTCTCGGGCGGCGTTTCGGAGAACGGCTTGTCGAACGTCAACAACAGGCACGCATCCACGCCGAGACCTTCGATCAACTTTAATTTGTGCTCCGTCGAAGTCAGGAGCAGGGGAGCTGTCTTGGGCTGCAAGACGCGCATGGGATGCGGATCGAACGTCAGGGCCACAGAAGTCCCTCCGGCGGCCCGGGCATTATCACGGGCCCGTCCGATGACGCGCTGGTGACCGAGATGGACGCCGTCGAACACGCCGATCGCCACGTACGCCCCGTCGGCGGCATGCGTTAACTCGTCCAATGAGCGAAACACATTCATTACAACCGCTTCGCGAGTTCCAAAATGGGAATAACCAACGGCTGCAACTGCTCGCGCCGCAGCGTGAGGAGCTTGTCGAGTGGTTGCGCGTCCTTTACGTCGAAATGTCCGGACCGGGCGCGCCGCAACTCGGACAAATGCGCCCCGCAGCCCAGCACATCGCCAATGTCGGCGCACAACGTGCGCACGTAGGTGCCCTTGGTGCAGGCGACGCGAAATCTCACTTTGGGCAACTCCAAGGCCAGCAGACGGAGGTCATAAATGTGGATGAGACGCGGCTCGCGTTCGACGGTCTTGCCTTTGCGCGCAAGCTTGTACAGCGGCTGGCCCTTGTGTTTGATCGCGCTGACCATCGGCGGGATTTGCTGGATGTCGCCGCGGAATTTCCCAAACACGCCTTCGATGTCGTCGGCGGACAATGCCGGGACCGGTTTTTCGGCCAGCACGACGCCGTCGGCATCCTGGGAATCGGTCGCCACGCCGAGCAGCATGGTGCCCTCGTAGGTTTTGTCGGCAGACATCAGGCGGTCCTGCAGTTTCGTGGCCCGTTCGAGCACGATCAACAGCAACCCCGTCGCGGCAGGATCCAGAGTGCCGCAGTGGCCGACCTTGTTGAAACCGAAATGACGGCGAATCCGGTCCACCACGTCGTGCGAGGTCAGTCCTGCCGGTTTATCAACCAACAACACTCCGTCAAACGGTGAAAACTCGACGTGCATGTCTCTCGTTTGACCTACAAACCCGCGTCTTTCAGCGCGGCGGCGACCGTTTGGAGCACCCGGGTTTCGACTTCATGCATTTCGCCGGTGATGCGGGCCCCCGCCGCTTCATGGTGGCCGCCCCCGCCGAAATGCCTGGCAATGGAATTGACATCGATTCGGGGATGTTTCGAGCGGAGGCTGACGCGCACTTTGTGCGGTTCCTGAGACTCCTCGAACAACAGCGCGACGTAGACGCCGTCAATGGAACGCGCATAATCGATCAGCCCTTCGGTGTCCTCGCGTTTGGCGCCTGATTCCTGGAACATGTCACTCGTGACCCAGCAGTACGCCACCTTGTTATTCTCCGTGAGCGTGATGCCGGCCAGCGCCTTCTGAAGCAACTGCAGGCGCGTAAACGGGTAACTCTCGTACACATGCCGGCACGTCTCGCCGACATCAACTCCTGCGTTCACCAGTTCGGCGGCCACGCGTAACGATTCCGCCGTTGTGTTCGCGTAGGAAAACGAGCCGGTGTCCGTCGAAATGGCCGTGAATAGACAGGTGGCGATGTCGATTGTCAGGTTAAATCCCCCGCGCTTGATCAAGTCGTAAGCAATTTGTCCAGAAGCCGGTGCGTCAGGCACGATCCAGTTGATCTCGGCGAATTTTTCGTTGCTGACGTGATGGTCGATGTTGATGAAATATTTCTTCTTGTCGATGCGCTGGGCGGCGGAGCCGACCCGTTGCCAGGTGGAGATGTCGATGGCGATGACGACGTCGAAGTCCTTCGGTTCAGCAGGGGGACGCTGGATTGCGCCGCTGCCGGGCAGGAACAGGAATTTCGCCGGCACAGGGTCGTCATTCCATGCTTCGACTTGTTTGCCGAGGTCTTTGAGCAGGTGCACGAGGGCGAGTTGGGATCCGACGGCGTCCCCGTCGGGACGATAATGCGTCAGCACCAGGAAACTGTTCTGGCTGCGCAGCAAGCCGCTGATCTGCCCGCAGGGATCGCTCATGACGCCTGCTGCGGTTCGTCCAATTCGTCCAGCAGATGTTCAATGTGTTGGGCGTGCGATTCGGTTTCGTCGAGCACGAACTTCAACCGCGGCGTGTACTTCAGGATGATGCGCCGGGACAGTTCATGCTGGATGCGGCCGTGCAGGCGATCGAGCTCGACAACCGCGTGTTTCCTCTGGTCGGGGGTGCCGATGACGCTGATGTACACGCGCCCCTCCTTGAGATCGGGACTGATCTCGGCGGATGTCACGGTAACGAAACCGCAATTCGTCAGATTGAACTCCTGGATGATGGTGCTGATTTCCTGTTTGGCCAGTTCGGAAACTCGTTGGATTCGGCGGCTACTCATGGCAATGATCGCAACGGCGGTAAATGAAGAGGGAAATGCGGCCTGGCTCATTCCGTCGTTGGTCCTCCGCGTTGGTTGTTCTGGTGAAGTTTACAGCGTGGCGGCGACTTTCTCCACAGTGAAACACTCGATCACGTCACCCTCTTGAAAATCGTTGAAATTTTCCAGCCGCAGACCGCATTCGCTGCCCGCCTTGACTTCCTTGGCGTCGTCCTGGAAATGTTTCAGGCTGGCGATGCGGCCCTCGTATTGGACGGCCTTGCGGCGCATCAATCGCACGCGACCCGAGCGCGTGATGCGGCCATTTGTGACATAACAGCCCGCGACGGACGGCCCCTTGGAAAGCGCGAACACCTTCCGGATTTCGGCGTGGCCGATGGTGATTTCCTTTGAATCGGGCTCGAGCAGGCCTTCCATCGCTTCTTCGACCTGCTCGATGAGTTCATAAATGATGCTGTACAGCTTGATTTGCACGCCTTCGCGCTTGGCCATGTCAGTGACGCCGCTTTCGGTCTTGACGCGGAACCCAATGAGCACGGCTTCCGAGGCGCTGGCGAGCAACACGTCGTTTTCGTTGATGCTGCCGACGGCGCCGTGGATAATCTCCAGCTCGATTTTCTCGCTCTTTTTCTTGCCCAGCGAATCATTGATCGCTTCCAGTGATCCCTGCACGTCGGCCTTCAGCACAATCCGCAAATTTTTTCTCTCGCCTTCGGCAATCTGGCCCATGATATCTTCGAGGCGGGTCAGGCGCGGTTCTGCAGTCGAGATGGCGCGCTCATCCATCTGGCGCTGCTCGCTCAGTTCGCGCGCTTCCTTCTCGTTCTTCATCACGGTAAATTCCGCGCCGGCTTCGGGCATGCCCGAAAGTCCGACGATCTTGACGGGCATTGAGGGCGTCGCTTCCTTGACGCGCTGGCCTTTGTAGTTCATCAGCGCGCGGACCTTGCCGCCATGCGGGCCGCAAATGATGGCATCGCCCACGTGCAACGTGCCCTTGCGGACCAGCACGGTCGCCGTCGGTCCCATGCCGGGTTCCACTTGCGCTTCGATGACGTTGCCTTTCGCGGCGGCCTTGGGGCTGGCCTTCAATTCCATGATCTCGGCCTGGAGCATGATCATTTCCAGAAGCTGATCGATGCCCTTCTTCGTCGTGGCGGAAACATCCACGGTGATCGTGTCGCCGCCCCATGACTCGGCAGACAGTCCCATTTCCTGCAGCTGTTTCTTCACACGGTCGGGATTGGCAGTCGGCAAATCGCATTTGTTGACGGCGACGATGATCGGCACCTTCGCGGCCCGGGCATGGTTGATGGCTTCAATGGTCTGGGGCATCACCCCGTCATCGGCGGCCACCACAAGAACGGCGATATCGGTCACGTTCGCGCCGCGGGCGCGCATCTTGGTGAACGCCTCATGGCCCGGTGTATCGAGGAACGTAATCATCCTTCCGTCGGGCAGTGTCACCACGCTGGCGCCGATATGCTGGGTGATGCCACCGCTTTCGCCCGCCGCGACGTTGGTCTTGCGAATCGCATCCAACAGCGACGTCTTGCCGTGGTCAACGTGTCCCATCACTGTGACAACCGGTGGACGCGGGATCAAATCCTCCGCCTTCTCGCCTTCGTCTAGAATTTCGACTTTCTTCGGCGGGGCATGGATAACGCCCGCGCCGCGCTCGCGTTTTTCCAGCTCGAACAGGAACCCGTGACGCTGGCAAATCTTGCGCCCAATGTCTTCGCCGATGGTCTCATTGAGGTTGGCGAACACGTTCATTTCCATCAATTCGGCGAGCAACAAATGGGGCCGGATGCCGATGCGCATGGCCAGATCGCGCACGACAACGGGCGGTTTCATCTGGATGACTTTATTGCCCTGTTCGTCGAGGATAAAAGGTGGTTGTGCCGGCGCTGCCGCGGGGCTCGCGGCCGGTTTGGGCGGCACCACACGCGCGGTTGCGGCTGCTGGAACTGTTGGCGCTGGCGCTGAAGCGGGTTTGACAGTCGGTTTCGCAGGCGGTGGTGGTGAAGGCGGAGCAGCACGCACCACGGGCGGCGGCACGGCGGCCGGTGGCTGCGGTGCGGCCTTCGGCGCAGGCAGCGGCGCTTGTTTGACTGGCGTGGGCGAAGAGGGGAGCGCATGCGACGGATCGCGCGGTTGCGTCGTTGGCGCGGCCGTCTTGGGAATGGAAGGTGTCGCCGGTGTCGCCTCATGCGTCACGACTGGCGCAGGGGCTTCGACTTTTGCCGCGACTTCCACTTTCGGCGGAGCCGCAGGCGTCGGCGGCGCGACGGGTTCAGGGGGTGGTGCCGGGGCAACAGGCTCCGGCTTGGGTGGCACGTACCCGTATTCCTTCTCGATGGACTCGGCGGTAATCTTGTCCACCGTGCTCGAATGGCTCTTCACGGGATAATTCATCGTGCGCAGCTTGTCCACCATCTCCTTGTTGGACAGGCCGCAGTGCTTGGCTAAATCGTGGACTCGTATGCTCATTGTGCTGCTGGTTCGCCTTCCGCCTGTTGCGCACCTGCTTCCCGGCGTTCCTGCTCCGCGATGGCGGCCTGGTGCACGATCGCCGCCTTTTCAGGACCGATAATTTCGTTGAGATCGTTGAGCTCCACCGCCAGCAATCCTTCCAGCGAATGGAAGCCGTTCTTGACGAGCAACTGCGCAAGTTCCGCATCAACGCCCGGAATCGCCGCCATTTGTTTGACCGCGCGCGCGACTTTCTCCTCGAAGGTGAGCTCGGCGGTTTCTTCCTTCTCAATGTCAATGTTCCAGCCTGTGAGCTTGGAGGTCAGCCGGGCGTTCTGGCCCTTCTTGCCAATCGCCAGCGAAAGCTGGTCGGGATCGACGATAATTCTAACCGACTTCTTGGCTTCGTCCAGAACGAGATTCCTGAGTTTGGCGGGAG
>CAZAQZ010000201.1:0-5820 GCA_964487175.1 uncultured Verrucomicrobiota bacterium
GCCGCCGATGAACGCCGTGCGGTCCACGACGCGCTGCATGGCCGCATCAATGTCCGCTTTGATGGACGCATATTGAGCATGAAGATCTACGAACGGGATTTTCATCGCGATTCTCCGTAGGGCAGGCTGGTCAAGTGCTTGATGAGTCGGGCGGGATTGCCGACCACGACACCTTCGGGCGGAACGTCCTTGGTGACGACCGCACCCGCGCCGACGAGGGCATTACGGCCGATCCGCACCCCGGGCAACAGCGTGGCGTTGGCGCCGATCTTTGCGCCAGCCTCGATGTGCGCGCCGACGAGTTGCTCTTTCACGCGGGGCGAACGCGGATACTTTGCGTTGGTCACCACGACGTTCGGCCCGAGCCAGCAACCGTCTTCCAGGACCGAAAATTCGGGGACGAACACATTGGAATGGAGCCGGACGCCGTTGCCGATCTTGACGTGATGCTCGACAATGCTGTTCGTGCCGATACTCACGTCATCGCCGATTTCGTTTTCCTCGCGAATCAGCGCACCGTGTCCCGTCTGAAAGTGGCTGCCGATTCTGTTGCCTGCATAGATGACGGTATGCGAGCGGATGCGCGCATCCGGACCGATGTGTGTTTTCAGCTCCCCCGGTTTGCGGCCTTGGGGTGGTTCACCAATGATGGCAAACGGTCCCAGCGTGTAGGCGCCTTCCCAGATGACGCCCGGATAAATAACGGATGAGTCTGAAGGCGTCATGAATTTCTACGCTCCCTTCGGAATTGAGACGACGCGATTCTGTTCCTTGAGCGATTTCTGTCCGGCTTCCAGCACCGCGACTACGTCGCGAGCGTGTTGCGGGCCGCTCAGGGGAGCACTGCCGGTTCGTATGCATTCCAAAAAGTGCGCGGCCTCCACCTTGAGCGGTTCCTGAAAATCGATGCGCGGCAGCAGGATGTCGCCGGCGCGCTGGACGAGTTGATAGTTGGGCTGATCGTAATCCATGCGTTCGCCGACGCGCGGGACACGGTCGACTCCCTTATCGATGATGGCGATCTTGTCGTCGCTCATGTCGTCGTACACAATCATTTTGCGGCTGCCGACGATCGTCATCTTGCGAATCTTTCCGGGGTCGAGCCAACTGACCTGGACGTGTGCGTTGACGCGACTAGCCCAGGTCAGCGTGGCGAACACGACGTCTTCGATGTCCGGCTGGATATAAGCCGTCCCCGTCGCGGCGATGGACACGGGCAGCTCGCCCTTCATCCAGTACAGCAGGATGCTGACATCGTGCGGGGCCAGGTTCCACCATGCGTTGACGTCCGAGCGCACCTGGCCGAGGTTCAACCGCTGACTATAGATGTAATAGAGTTCACCCAAATCGCCCTGGTCAATCAACTTCTTCGTGTACCGTACGGCGGCGTTGTAAAGAAACGTGTGGCCAACCATGAGCGTGAGTTTGTTGGCAGCGGCGATCGCGATCAGTTCGTCCGCCTCGACTGTGGACATGGCCAGTGGTTTTTCCACAAAGACGTGTTTGCCTGCTTTCAATGCCGCTTTGGAGAGTTGGAAATGCGTCGAGGCCGGGGTCGCGACGATCATCGCCTGTGTTTCCGGGTCGTTCAGCGTCACCTTCCAGTCTTCAATGGCATTCGTGCCGGGGAAGTTGGCTTCGACGTAAGCCCGGCGCTGGGCACTTTGTTCGGCGACATATTTGACCTTGCACCGCGGTTGCGCGCGGAAGTTGCGCACCAGATTCGGTCCCCAATAGCCGCAACCAAGCTGGGCAATAGTGATTGTCTCGCTCATATTCAACCTCGAGTCGACGCAGACGGTTCGGAATCGACTGTGTCCAGCAACAGGGCGTCAGCCGCCTCCAGACTGCGTTGCAAAATGATTTCCTCGGTGTCCGCTGAGAACGCCGCAGGACGATGATAAATTTCGTGAGCGCTATCGGCCTCGTACCCACCCAGGCGAAGCGCGTCCTTCGTGCAGAAATAACCGACACAATCATTGGTGTACCCGCATGCCAGAACGCGGTCCTCAGCCGCGCCGAGCCGGCGATGGAATAACCCGCCCAAGTCCGTGCCGTACGTGCTGAACGGTTCACCCGGAAGCCCGATTAACCATGTGGATTCAGTCGCGGCATCGCGTTCGAGCGCGGATGGGCCAATTCTCACGACTTGAAGCTCAACCTGCTCTCTGCCGTCTGCGTCGTGGAAAGGCAGATCGAAGGATTGAACTGAGGTATGAACCTCTTCGGCGGAAAACTCCGTGGCGTACTGTGACGCTTCGATGGCGGCCGAGGCAATCAATTGGCCCATGACCAGCGCTTGGACCGAAGTTTTCTGTCCGAAATGCTGCGGCCACGTGGCTTGATCGCGACCGATGCGATGGGTGATGTCGCCGGCGCATCCTTGGAGGAAGCAGACCACGCTGCCCATATAGGTTTCTTGTATTCTTTTTCGCATCATGCCCGGCCAGTCTGCGCTGATCCGTGGTTCGCCCGCAGAAATCGTGGGATGGCACGCATAGTGGACGATGATCGCCAGGGGTACGCTGTCGGATGTAGCGTCCGCGCGGTCGATACGGACCACGCGGAGACGATTGTCGACAGGCCCCGATGGATCGACCCCGAGCACAACCTTGCCGTGCTGCCATTCCCGGCGATTGATGTTTTCAAGCGATGAAGTCATTCCGAACCGCCACCGTGCGGTCGTCAAATCTTTTGCTGCCGTCTGCGCAACGGCGACAAGCTTTTCCCTCAGGAACTGCAAATAGGAGTCGTCGGCATCAACTGGTCCCAAGCGTGGCAGTACGGCCGGCCCGGAATGTGTGTGCGAGCAGACGATGGTAATCGCTGACGCGGGAAGTGAAAGTTGCTCGCTGAGCGACTGCCGGATGCGATGTGTCAATGAGCGGTCCATTCCAATCACGTCCACGCAGAGAAGCACCCACTCCAATTCTTTCGAACCTACGGCGAGAGCGCTGGCGAACAGGGGATCGCTCACGCCTTCGGAGTTTCGCAGTCCGTAGCCTTGCATCGCAATGCTAGAGGTCGGTGTGATGTCGACGGACGCCACACCAGCCCGTAAACGCCCGGTGTTTGAATTGCCATTCTTAGCCATTGTGGAGAAAGAACGACGACCAATACGTCTTGGCCACCAGTGAATACTTCAGTTCCTTCAGGAACAGGCAAGTCCTGGTGTGAAGGGCGGCGCTCACATCGTTGAACTTGAGGTCCCCGGAATCGTCATGAACGATGATCAGCTTCGGTTTGAACAAATCCCAATTATTGGAGCGCAAGACCTCGTAGTCATAATCCATGGCGTCGATGGTAAGTAACGAGACGTCCTTGCCTACGAGATACTTCTCCAACACCTCTCCGAGAGGGCGGGTGTCGATCGGAATCTCGTTGACCGCGTGGAAACCCTGTTGTTTGCGCACCGCGGCCTGGCTGGCGGAAAATGTGTTCAAGGCGGGTTCTTCAAACATATAATACGTCAGACGCTCACGCCTGGGCCCAATTCCGCAATTGAGATTGATATCGTTTGGCCTGTGTTGATCGAAGAGTTCTTTAACTCCGGGAAGGGGGTCGATGTTGATCCCATGCCAGCCTTGTGAGTAGAGCAGCGCGGTATTGGAGAACCGGAATGGATGATGCGCGCCCACATCGACATAGATGCCGCGCTCTTCATTCTTCAAAAAGAAGGGAATCAGTATGTCTTCGCCTTCCTGACTGAATGTAATGCCTTGATAATCCTCTCCCTCGTTGCCGCGAAGCAAAGACTTAATGGCGCGCTTGACTCGGTTCGTCATGAAAGTGATCTAAGCAGTGGGGCCAGTCGCAATCCATTTGTGCGATACGAGTACGCCACCGTGACTGGCGGGAGGCAGGCGGCCTGTGCCATAGAAATCCCCCGGCTCGACCGTCAATTGCGCGGCTTGTTGAATCCAATCCGCCAGCGAGCCATTGACCTCGCAATAGAGGTTGACGTGATACTGGCCCGGCGCGAGCGGAAATCGCTTAATGAGGCAATTCAGTCGGCCAGTGGACGGGAGTGAAGCGAAGTCACATCCAACCATCTCATTGTCAAACAGGAGGAGGCACTGGCCCACAGCATTATGAATGGTGATGGAGAGCACGGTATTGCGCAGACTTTCGGCTTTGGATTCGTAACCGAGGGAAATCTCCAGATCGCTTCCGCATTGCACCGATTGGGCGGCAGTCTGCCCGATGCTGCGAAATGATACGTCGCGAAACCGCAGTTTTCCGTCTCCCTTTCTGTCGGTTCGCTGGCCGAGGGTCTGTTCACCGTTCGACATGAACGAGGACATATAGGCCTGAATCACTTCGCCAGTCGCGCCACTTTTGAAGACCGTGCCTTTCTCCAGCATGTATCCCTTGCTGCAAAGGGCTTCGATGGCCGCTATGTTGTGACTCACAAACAGGACGGTCCGGCCCTGCTTCGCAACCTCGCCCATTTTGCCGAGGCACTTTTTCTGGAAGGCCGCGTCGCCGACGGCCAGCACTTCGTCGACAACAAGAATTTCCGGCTCGAGGTGCGCCGCCACGGCGAATGCCAGCCGGACATACATCCCGCTGGAATAAAACTTCACGGGGGTGTCGATGAATTTGTCGATCTCGGCGAAGGCGACGATTTCATCAAACTTGCTTAAAATCTCCGCGCGCCTCATGCCGAGGATCGAGCCGTTGAGAAAAATGTTTTCGCGGCCGGTCAACTCACGATGAAATCCGGTGCCCACCTCAAGCAGGCTGGCGACTCGCCCATATAGTGTGATTTTTCCCGTCGTCGGAGGCGTGATCCTCGACAGAAGTTTCAGCAGCGTGCTCTTTCCCGCACCGTTGCGGCCGATGATGCCCACCACGTCGCCGCGATTAATCTCCAAGTTGACATTCCTAAGCGCCCAGAAGTATTCCGGGGAATCGGCGATGTGTCTCTCGTGAACCTCGTTAAGGGTGGCGTGACGCTTGTTGTTTCTGCGAAGCAATCCTTTCACCCAGTCTGCTATGTCCTGCCGCAGATTATAACTCAGTGGCGCAGCGCCGCTGTAGCGATAGCGCTTCCCTAGATCTTCAATCCCAATGGCAACATCGCTCATTCAGGATTTCCGATTCGCGACGTACCACTCCACGGTCTTCGCGATACCTTCACGGAATGGGACTTTCGCTTGGAAGCCGAATAATTGCTTTGCCAGGGCTACGTCCAGACAACGGCGCGGCTGGCCGTTGGGTTTGCTGCTATCCCAGACGATCTTACCATCAAATCCAACAGCCTCGGCGATGAGTGTTGCGAGGTTGCTGATGCGGATTTCCTCGCCCGTGCCGAGGTTGACGGGCTGTTCGCCGTCATAATGTTCGGCAGCCAGCAAGATACCTTCTGCTGCATCTTCGACATAAAGAAACTCGCGCGTCGGAGAGCCGTCACCCCACAACACAATCTCATTGCTACCCGCAACCTTTGCCTCGACGCATTTGCGGATCAGGGCGGGAATGACGTGCGAACTTTCCAAATCGAAATTATCGCGCGGGCCATACAAATTAACGGGAAGCAGGAAAATCGTGTTGAAGCCGTACTGGGCGCGATACGATTGCGCCTGCACCAGCATCATTTTCTTGGCGAGACCGTAGGGTGCGTTGGTTTCTTCGGGATATCCATTCCATAGGTCATCTTCCTTGAATGGGATCGGGGTGAACTTTGGATACGCGCAAATGGTGCCGGTGGCGACGAATTTCTTAATGCCGGATTTTCGAGCGTATTCGATCAACTCGATCCCCATAATGGCGTTGTCGTAAAAAAATTTCCCCGGATTGGCGCGGTTGGCGCCGATG
>CAZAQZ010000202.1:0-5795 GCA_964487175.1 uncultured Verrucomicrobiota bacterium
CCCAATCTGCTTCGCCACCATCGCCATCATCGGAAAAAAACCGCCCATGCATTTTCTCTGCGCTGCGCCCGCCAGTTCATATTGGATGAGCGACTCGTTGGCCACGCGCAGAAATCCGCCCATGTTGGGCTGGTGCTTGAGCACGAACACCAGTTGCGGAAAATCCTTGAGGCAGGTCAAATCCTGCGGCGAGAGGTAATACAGGAACCATCGCTGAAAGGCATTGAGGTCCACCTGATAGAACAAATCGTCGGAGACGAATTGTTGCGCGGCGGGATCGTCGCCCGGATGCGGATTATTTTCCGGCGCGACCAACGCACGAGCCAGCACGTCAACGGCCGCTTTGTTTTGTTCCGGCTGATCGCTTTCCACGAGGATGACGTAATCCTCCTCGGCATGGAATTCGCGGGCGTATTCGCTGTAAAGCCGCCAATATTCGCTGTCGCGGCCGATCAGATCGTTGCGGCTGGTCTTGAATTCCAGGTTGCGCACGGCGTACAGGCCGGAGACGATCGCCAGCGCGATGCCCCCGATCAGGAACAGCCAGGGCCGGCGGCAAACGGCATTCGCCAGCGCATTTAAACACCGTTGTCGCATGACTGAAATCGCAGCCTGGCGGCACGCCTCCTTGCGAGCCGTCGCGGGATCAACGCGCGCCGGCGGCGGCCGGTTCCGGTTGCTTCTCGCCCTTGTTGCGCATCGCGGCCTTGACCAGATTCGTGCCCAGGTCCCACATCGGTCCCGGCAGCTTGTGGCAATCGGTCAACACATCGTCGAGCGCGGAAATGAAATATTGGATGTCCTCATCGGTGATGACAAATGGCGGCAGGATGCGGATGATGTCGCCGTGATTGCCGCTGACCTGCGTCAACACGCGATGCTTCTGCAGCAGCGGCATGACCACCATCTGCGCAAACAGCCCGTCGTGCGCGGCGTGGATCGCTTTCCAGGCCAGTTTCAGCTTCAAACTCTTCGGTTCACGGAATTCGATCCCGATCATGCAACCCTTGCCGCGCGCTTCGAGCAGCACTTCGTGTTTCTCCCTGAGCTTGTTGACCCCGTCAATCAACTTCTGGCCCTGTACCGCGCTGCGTTCGACGAGTTTTTCGTCATCGAGCACATGCAACGTCGCCAAGCCGACCGCCATGCCCAGGTTGTTGCGCCCGAAACTGGACGAATGCACCCAGCAGCGGTCCATTCGGTTGAACACCTTCTGGTAAATCGACCGGCGCGTGATCATCGCGCCCACCGGCACGTAACCGCCGCTCAAGGCCTTGCTGGTGCTGATGATGTCCGGTTCGAGGTTCCAGTGCTGGAACGAAAACAGTTTGCCGGTGCGACCGTAACCGGTCTGCACTTCATCGCAGAAAAACAACGTGCCGTATTTGCGGCACAACGCCTGGGCGCCCGGCAGATAATCGTCGGCCGGCACCCGCACGCCCTTGCCCTGGATGCATTCCACCGCCAGCGCCGCGATGTCCTTTTTCGCCAATGCACGCTCCAGCGCTTCCAAATCGCCGTACGGCACCATCACGCCCGGCAGCATCTCGCCGAAGCTCTCGCGAAATTCCTCGTTGCCCATGATCGACAGCGATCCCATCGACAACCCATGCCAGCCATGATCGAGATAGGCGAATTTCTGCCGGCCCGTCGCCGCGCGGGCAAATTTCAACGATGCCTCGACGGCCTCGGTGCCTGAATTGCAGAAAAACACAGCTTCGAGATGCGGCGGGCAGCGTTTGATGAGTTCCTCGGCCAGCAGACCCGCCAGGAACGCGCAATCCATCTGCACCATGTTCGGCAGATCGAGATCGAGCACGTCCTTGATCGCCTGGGCAACCGTCGGATGATTCCGGCCAATCGAAAACACGCCAAAGCCGCTCAACATGTCGAGGTAGCGGTTCCCTTCTTTGTCCCACAAATATTGTCCTTTGGCCCTGGCGTAGACTTTGTCGAACCCAATGGTGCGGAACACCTTGACCAAAATTGGATTGATGTATTTCTCGTGCAACTCGTAATTCTCGCCCAGCCGTTCGGCGACAATTCTCTTGATATCAAGCGATGACATAAGGTCGCAAGTCTATCTCCTCCCGCCCTGCCCTGCAAGCCGCAATCGACTGCCGCCAACTGGCGATATCAGCGACGCATCTTTGAATGTCCTACTTGCCGGGCAGATCTTTCAGAAGCTTCTGGGCTTGGGCTTTCCACGACGCGCTCTCGGACTGCAACTCCGGCGACGGTTTCAACTCCAGGACTTTAGCGAGCGCTTCTCTCGCCTCGTTGACGCGTTCATTGTCGTGCAACGCCTCGGCGAGATAGAGATAGTTTTCGGGATAATCGGGGAAAAGTTCCACGGCCTGTTGCAACATCCGCAGTCCTTTACGCTGACTGCCGATGCTTACGGGAGGTGCAGGCGTGCGCAAGTAAAGAATCCCCAGCACCCGCACCGGCCCGGCGTAATCGTATCGTTCGTCGACCTGAATGGCGCGCTTCAGGGCGGACTCCATTTCGGCCACGGCCTTCAGGCCATATGAGCGGTCCACGTCAGCGAGCCACCCCACATTGATCGCATACCAATAATGGCATTCGACGCGATTCGGGTCCAATTCACGTCCATGACGCGCGAATATAATCCCATGCTGGGCGGCCTCGAGGCGAAACGACGGACGCGTTTCGTTCTCTGCGAGAAAAGCCAGGGCCTGCGCCGTCTGCCATTGCGCATCGTAATTGTCGCTCAACGTGCGCGCGGCCTGCTCCAGTTTTCGCGCGGCAATCGTGACCCTCACCAGCGTTCGCGGTTGCTCCAGGTACAACGCGACGCCTTCGGCATGAAGTTCTTCCGCTTCCTCTAACGTCAGCGTCAGCGGCCGGTTGGATTTATCCTTCAGTCCGCGCACCGATCGGCAACCAAATCCCGCAATCAACGGCACCATGCAAAGTGCAAGGAATCGTCTACTTCGCATTGAACAATTCCTGCGCCTTCGCAAGCCGCTCTGAATTAACATCCGCGAACGCTTCGACCCGAATGCTATCGAGAATCTGTTTGCCCGCGGCATCGCCGCTCATTGCTTTGAGAACTGTTTTGATCTTCGTTCCATCCAATCCTTCTGCGTTCGGGCGAAAAATCACGACCAGATCACGCGGCAGTTCGTCGGATTGGTAAATTGCTTTCAGCTTCGGGCCGAGTTCCTCGTCCTTCTCGAAAACCTTCCATGCCGCTTCCTCCATCAGAACGGCATCCGCGGCGTTCTTCGTATTGTCTGTGATATCGAATACCGCCCCTTCCACGTCCGTTGTCGGTTTCAGGCGCACTTCCTCACCCAGTTTGCCCTTCAGTACCACGCTCACCAAGTATCGTTCCTCAGCCGCCAGCGTGGTGGCGATGGTCTTGCCCTTCAGCGCGTCGAGATCATCGGAAGCCTGCTTGCTTACCACCAGCACACATCGCTCAACAGCCACATTCTGCCGGCGGGTCTCCAGCAATGGTTCCATGCCGAGCGCCTTGGCGTACGTCAGGTAAAAGCCAGGGGTGACAATGCCCATGGGCGGTTTCTTTGCCGCACAGAACTCAGTTGCTTTTGTGGGGTCGTTCATCACATGCGCCTCGAACTTGTCCCCCAGCTTGCCACCCACGTAGTCCGTCAACGTGGCGACGGTCTGCCCAGCCGTCTCTTGTGTCGCGAACCTTTCACCAGTCTTCAAAAACAGAAATGGCCTGGCTGTGTCCGCAGCACAAGCCTGACCGACAAGTGCGAACATTGCCAACGCCTGCGCGATCCGAAGTTTCATCATCCGTATTTCACCCAATTCCTGATCACGATCCAGCTCTTCTCGGCCGCAGAGAGCCGAATCTTGCCATCGAACACCGCAAAATTCCGGTTCTCGATCTTATCGAGGATGCCGCCATATATGCCGATCATCACCGCCAGCGTGCCGCGGCTGTCCGGATCGATCATCCCCAGCAAGGGTTGCGCCTTCTGGTAAAATTCGTGCGCGCGTCCCGCCTCGAATTTCATCAACTCCAAGAACTGCGGTGTGGCAGTGCCGTTCATCAGGTCCGATTCTTCGACGCCAAATTTGCGCAAATCTTCACGAGGCAGATAAACGCGGCCCATCTGCGCGTCTTCCTTTACGTCGCGCAGAATATTCGTCAGCTGAAAGGCGATCCCACATGCTTCCGCGGGTACCTTGGCCGATTCATCTGTGCTTCCAAACACAGGCAGCACAATCAACCCCACCACCGACGCCACGTGATAGCAGTATTTGTAAAGATCGTCGAATGTCTCGTACCTGGTGACCGCCTGATCCATTTCCGTGCCATCCAGCAATTCACGGAAATACCGCGGCTCAATTCGATACCGCTTCACTGTGTCCGCCAGCGCGGGCAGGATTGGTTCGCCGGAGCCTCCCCCGTTGAGCGCCGCCTCCACCTGTGCGCGCCACGCGCGCAACCCTTCCAACGCCACGGCGGGATTGGCTGCGCTGTCGGCAATGTCGTCGCTGCGCCGCATGAACGCGTAGATGGCGCACATGGACCGCCGTTTCTCCTGCGGCATTACCAGGAACGAATAGTAAAAATTCTTCGCGGTGCGTCGCGCAATGGCGCAACACAAGCGATACGACTCTTCCAGGGAAGTGCTCATCTTGCCGCGGGCCGTTTCTGTTCCGTGACGGCGGGGTGAGGAAACGGCTCGATATGGGTGGTGACTTCACGCACGCGTGGCAACTTCGTCTGGATCCTGTCCTTGACCGCATGAGCAATCTCGTGCGCCTTGGTCACCGGCAACGCGCCGTCCACTTCCAGGTGCATTTCCAGGACATAATCGTATCCCATTTTGCGCGCGCGACATTTCTCCACGCCTTTCACGCCGGCCACATCCAGCGCAATCTGCTTTGCCTGCGGCCCAATATTGGTCTGCGGCGTCGTATCCATCAACTCATTCACCGCCGGTTTCAACAATCGATACCCGTTCCACGCGATGATCCCGCCCGCAAAAATTGCCGCCCAATCATCCGCCGACCTGTACGCTTCCCCGCCCACCAGGGAGATGCTGATCCCCAACGCCGCTGCCGCCGACGTGATGGCGTCGCTCCGATGATGCCACGCGTCGGCCATCACCGCCGAGCTTTCAACCTCGGCTCCCACTTTCTCGACGAACCGGAATAAAGCCTCCTTAATCAGCACCACCGCCAGCAACACAAACAATGTGTACGCCGCAGGCTCATGATGCGGCGCCAGGATTTCCCTGATCGACTCCACCACGATCATCACCGCCGCGCCTATCAGCATCACCGACACCGCCGCCGAAGCCAGCGTTTCCGCCCGTCCGTGTCCGTAGGGATGGTCGGCATCGGCCGGCTGATTCGCAATAGCGACACCGCGCCAAACGATGAGCGACCCCGCAATGTCCGCGAACGACTCGACGGAATCGGCGATCAACGCGTAGGAATTGCCCATGATCCCCGCCGTCAATTTGACGCATGCGAGGACGGCATTGACGGCGAGGCCCAGCAAGGTCGCCGTCACGCTCTTTTGAAGTCGTTCCTGCATCACACCGAAACAACGATCATTTTCGCCACGCCTTGACCAGCATGGCCATAATCGCTTTTTGCGCGTGCAGCCGGTTCTCAGCCTGGTCGAAAATCGTCTGCTGATGCGCCTCGAACACGTCCGCGGCAATCTCCTTGCCGACATACGCCGGCAAACAATGCATGACTAACGCCTTGGGCCTGGCGAGTTTCAATACTCCCGCGTTGAGTTGATACGGCGCGAGCGCCTTCAACCGGTCGGCGGC
>CAZAQZ010000203.1:0-5774 GCA_964487175.1 uncultured Verrucomicrobiota bacterium
CTCGCGGCCCAGATAATTCAGGTTCAACCCCGCGAACACGACCGATTGAACGCGGCCACCTTCCTCAATCGGGTACGCGAACTGAAGGGACTGTTCGCCGGTCAGACGGTCCACCTGACAACTTCCCACGCTGAAGTCCCGTGTTTCAAGCACCCGCTGAAACCAGCTCTGATCCGCTACCGTGACGGCATTGGACAGCGGCGTGGCGCTGCAAATAACGGTGCCGTCGGGCGAAGCCACGCCCAGCGACGAATAAAACGGATTCATCACGAGCAATTTTGCCAGCACCGGCCCGCAAGCCGCGGGGTCGCCGCCGCGGATTTCATGAAACTGGCCCAGACTGCCCAGAAGCTGTTGCACGCCTTTGATCACCTGCAAGGTATCGGCCGTGGTGAGAGTGGCGACGCGAAACAGATTTTCGTGGGCCGCTGCCGTCGCCACCACCCGCTGCACGCGGGCCGTGTACAGAATCAATGCCAGCGCGGGAATCACCGCCAGAAGAACCAGAAGAACGAGACGCACCCTCAAACCGCCCGAAGAGATCGTTTTCATCAGACCACACCTCCAGTATTGTGACTTGGTTGGCCTTTTCCCATCGATGCTACGGTCCACGATTTACCACAATCCCCCTGCCAATAGCAATCCTCCAATGCACCGCCCTCGCGCCGACGATTCCCCGCGAGCCGGATCGCCAAAGGACGTACCTGCTAATGCGCTTCTGCTGTGTATCTACGTATGCGATCCTTCGGCAAGCTCAGGATGACCGCGTAGCGACCGTGCGACCGGGTTGCGAATCGGGCGTTGCGGAAGGCAGGGCGGAAAGTGCTGCGGATTGCCCCCAACTATTGAACCATACGCACCCGATAATAGCGGGCGGGGGAATTGGTGGCCCCGCCGATGTCGAGATAGTCGGTGCTGGCAAGACTGCTGCCGGCGGGGATGATGATCCCGCTGAGGTCGGTGAAGTTGTTCGTGTAAGTACCGCCCGGCCCGCCGTTGGTGGCCTGCACCACGTTCGTCTTGCCGCCCGTGGTCATCCACGTGATCAGCATATTGTTTCCCTGACGCGTGATAGCGGTGATGGTCGGTGGGACGGAAATGTTATAAACGCACCGCAGAATCTCCGTGTCCACGTCCTGCGCTTCCCCGGCGCGATTGGACCCGGATGTCACGGTAACGACCGGCAGCAGGCGTGTATAGACATCGATGTTGGCATTGATGTTGGTGACGGCAAACTCAACGTCGTACCCCAGGGGAACCCCCGGGACAAGGCCAGCCGTGCTTTTGCTGGCGAAAACACCGAACGTCGAGGGGTCAATCGTGAGGGCTGCTTGGCCCGAAGCGGTGGTGTTGTCCTCATAAAAATCAATCCCGATCACCGTGCCATTGGTGAAGGAGATCGACAGGGCATAATCTTCCTTCGCGCCGGGATTCTTCTCCGGATCGGATGGATCGTCCGTCGCACCGAGAGCACCCGCTGCATCGTCGCAGGTGAAAATGTCCACGACCGAGCCGGCGGTCACATCGCTGCAATTCTTGAGCGGTGTGGTGTCATCCGCCATGCGGCCGATGGACTGCGCCTCGCCGTTTCCGTCGGCATCAAAGGGGACAATCGAACCCCTCTGAATGGGGGAGGAGGTCGAAGTTGAGCAGGGCGGAGCGCCACCGCAGGTGTAAGGATCCAGATAATCAGGATTGGCTGCGCTGCCGGTGCCGCCCGGAAGGTCAATCCCGATGTAAATCGTTCCGCCGTTCACATTCGGGTTATACGCGGCAATCACCCGCCGCGGATTGAAACCCGAGGGATGGTATTGGCTGGTTTGACTGCCTAACACGCCGACAGGAGATTTGCCCAAGCCCAGCGTGCTATTGCCGTTCGCATCCAACGGCTGATCGGGGATAAAAGGCGCAGTGCTGTTGGAGATGCACACTCCCTGCAATCGATTGCCGCTGCCGTCAAAGAAACTGCTGATGTCGCCATTCATCGGGATCGTGCCGGCAAAGTAGCTGGACTGTGTGTCCCCCCGGACGGGTGAACAGCTTAGCGCAAGGACGCACAAAAGGAACACTACCGGAAAAAGCCCTGAGGTACGATCTGGGCGCTTCATACCTTGTTCTCCTTTCGACAACCTGCCGTCTGCTGGTTCTCGCAGGTGCATTGCAGATGGCTCGAACGTTAGTGCCCCCTTCGATTCTGGACGAACAAACGTCAAACGCTTCTCCAAACCCTCAGTAACCAAAACCATGCCCGATGTCCAGCACATTCCGACTTTCCAAGCCTATGGCAGACACCGACCCGACAGATTGGTTACGTTGGTTACTTCGTGCACCTTTGAGGATTTTCTACACAGGGACAACGCTAACAAAGGTAAAAGGACTAGTTAGCGCCGCAGTGCCGGCGCGGCGATGGGGAGGGGACTGCGAATCAAATTTATGTTGACACGATGGTATGCCATCTGCATGGTTCAAGGCTGTCAAATGGATGTAACGTGCATAAGACTGCGAATCGGTGGCCCCGGATACGACGGCTGCGTGTTTGGCTGCGTGGCCCGAGCCGCCCTTGGGAGGGCAAAATCGAGCCTAATCGTGCCTACTAAAGACTTAAATGATTTCGCGCGGAAACAACTCAGCGGCAAAATGGCAGGTCGGATCGGCAGAAACCGCGGATGAATCGAAATCAGATCAATTCCGATTAAGGCTAATTAAGCCTAGTTAAGGTTTAAATTCTTTTGTAGGAGGTCGAAGTCGACAAAGCAGGCAGAGATTGCCGGGTGAGTTTAAATGCGTTCTTTGAAATGACGGCGCGGTGCTTTCGGCGAAAGCGCCCTACCAACAACGATGCCTCCGGGTCAGGCCACCCGGCCTACAGTAAGACTACTTGGTGAGGCGGGTTCCCGTCTTCCCTTCCAATGCGGCGGGGAGGACTTCGGGGCGGGTGATCAGGGCTTCATGGCCGCCTTGTTCGAGGAATTGGATGCAGGCCTGGATCTTGGGGAGCATGGAACCGGGTTTGAAATGGCCTTCCTGGATGTACTTCTTCGCCTCGGCAATGGTGATGCACTCTAGCGTCCTTTGGTCGGGTTTGCCGAAATTGAGACAGACCTTTTCGACGGCGGTGGAAATGACGAGAAGGTCGGCGGCGATCTCCTTGGCTAAAACGGCGGATGCTAGGTCCTTGTCGATCACGGCGGCGACGCCATGATGGTCGCCTTTGTCGTCGGCAACAACGGGGATGCCTCCCCCACCCGCGGCGACGACGATGCAGTCGCTGGCCACGAGTTGTTTGATCACCTCGGCTTCGAGGATGCGGACGGGTTTGGGCGACGGCACGACGCGACGCCAGCCGCGGCCGGCGTCCTCGACCATCGACCATTTCTCGACGCGCATGCGTTCGTCGGCTTGATCCTTCTTATAGAACTGGCCGATGGGTTTGGTCGGTTTCTGAAACGCTGGATCGTTCTTGTCGACGAGGGTCTGGGTGACGACGGTGGCGACGTTCTTGTTGAGGCCGCGCCGGTGGAACTCGTTCTGCATGACCTGCTGGATTTGGTAGCCGATGGCGCCCTGGGTGTCGGCCCCGATGGAATCGAGCGGGACTTCGTGGAGGATGCCGCGGGAATGTTCGCTGCGCAGGAGGATGAACCCGACCTGCGGGCCGTTGCCGTGGGTGATGACGACGCGGTTGCCGCGTTCGACGAGGTCGGCGATGTGGCGGCCGGTCTCGACAATGGCGGCGTACTGGTCGGGCACGCTCATGTGCTGGTCGTCCTTGATGAGCGAATTTCCGCCGATGGCAATGACCATGGTTTTCATATTGAACCTGTCTCCCGAAACGAAAAGATTATCTCTTGACAAAATTTTTGGCCAGAGAATTATGAGGGGCCTGCAGGGTCGCGTCTGAGAAATAGGTTGCAAGCCGGGCGTCCTTGACTATATTGCGGCTCACGAGGGCTTGCCGGCAGGAGAAAGTGCTTTTTGATATGAGACAATACAGTTGGGCTGTAACCGTCGCTGCCGCGGTCTGGCTGATAAGCTGGGGAGCCGCGTTCTGCGTTGCGGATGACGCGGCGCCAACCGACCAGAAGCAGGGGCCGATTTTTGTGGCAACGGAGGAGAACGACCTGTTCTCGAGCCTGTTCACCGGCATACACACGGACCGGCATTACACGCAGGGGATGAAAGCGCTTTGGCTGGACGGGGACGACGAACTGCCGCGGCCGGCGAAAGCGGTGGCGGATTTTTTGCCTGCGTGGGGGATCAACGTCAAGGCGGATAGATTTGGTTACGATTTCGGCCAGAACATCTACACGCCCTCAGACCTCCTCACCAGTGCATTGATCACGAATGACCGGCCGTACGCGGGGTGGCTGTACGCCGGGCTGGTGTTGCAGCGGCGCGGTGATGTGGGCGATACCGGGATCCCGGTGATGGAGAATTTTGAGGTCAACCTGGGCATCACCGGCCGGCCATCACTGGCGGAGGCGGCCCAGGAGAACTTCCATCGCTATGCCTACTCAAACGATATTCCCGAGGGCTGGCACAATCAACTCGCGACCGAGCCGGGCTTGTTGCTGAAATACCAGCGACTGTGGCGGCTGTCGCCGGATAAGGAGATGGCGAAGTATTTTGATGTGATCCCCCACGTCGGCGGCGAGGTGGGCAATATCGAGATATTTGGTAACCTCGGCGAAACGGTGCGGGCTGGATACAATTTGCCGGACGATTTTGGCGTGCAGATCATTGATTCCCCCGCGTCGGCCAGCGGCGGGATGACGGCGCAGACGGCGCCGTTTTCATGCTACGTGTTCGGCGGCATAGACGGGCGCTACGTGGCGCACAATCTGTTTCTCGACGGAAATACATTCCGCGGCGGCCCGAGCGTCGATCGAAAGCCGTGGGTGGCCGACTGGATGATGGGCGGCGCGATCCAGGTTTGCCGGCACTTTGAGTTGTCGTTCGTGCGCGTCGTCCGATCGACCGAATTTGAAGGTCAGCAAGGCGCTGACAAATTCGGCTCGTTTACAGGGAAATTTATGTTCCGCTTTTAGGCTCTGGCTTATCGCCAGTAGCCGCCGACCCAGATCCATCCGCCGTGACGACGGCCCCAACGGCCTTCCACCCAGACGGCGCCAGGACGCGGAGGCACCATCCAGTGACCGCCGACCCAGACCCATGCGCCCCGCCATTCCCAGCGACCCCGAACCCACACGTACCCGGGTGCGGGCGCGACGACGACGGTTTCGACTTGCGGCGGAGGCGGCTGCTCGGGTGCGACAACCGCGACTTCCGCTTGCCCAGGTTGGGGAGGAGGAGGCGGCGGCGGTTGCTGATAAACGACAGGCCTGCGTTCCTGATAATAGCAGCCAGCTGCGAGCATAAGGCTGGCTGCCACGAGTGATTTGCGAATGAGATTTGATCGGTTCATGGATTCTTCTCTCGGTTCAATGGTTCTGTATCATCCAACACCACGACCGGCTGAAAGTTGCGGCCCGGATCAGTCTCGCTAACGTCCTTCCACGACGGAACTGGAAACCTCATCGTCGCCCAGGCCCTCACGGGGAAAGTGTTCAGCGAGAAGTTTTCCAGCCATATGAATCGCGTGGACAAGGCCTGACGTGAAATCCCCTTTTTGAAAATGCTCGCGTATCACCGCGGTGACTTGCTCCCAAAATGACTCCCCACATTTCGCGTGCACGGCCGTGTCGCCAAGAATGGCAAAATTCCGCGACCGTGGCGCGACGCTGCGGGTCAACGGCCTCGTCGATGGCCGGTGG
>CAZAQZ010000204.1:0-5751 GCA_964487175.1 uncultured Verrucomicrobiota bacterium
CAATTTAATCTTCGCCAATGCCTCCCGGTCTTGGGCGGGGTCAATCGCGCCATTGATGACGAGATGCAGCGCCGGCCGCTCATATACGGCCGTTGCCAGCGAATCCAGCTTGTTGACTTCCCCGACGGCGAAATCGGACCGGCCCGGGTCAAACGCGACGAAGCTCAGGTCTTCGCCCCCGCCAAACATCGAGCCGAGCAACGCAAACGGTTTGGTGGCGGCCTTGACGATGATGTTCATGAACACCTGCCAGACAATCGGGCCGAGCTTGAACTTCGGGTCATCCAGCCGTCCCGAGACCGGCACGTCCAGTGAAATGACGCCGTGCCGGTCCTGCAGCAGCGCCACGGCGAGCTTGACGGGCAGCTTGACCGCGTCGGGGCTGCCGCTCGCTTCTCCCAGACTCAACTGGTCCACGCGTACGTTGTTCTTCGCTTTGAGTTCCTTTTGTGTGACGTAGTAATGCAAATCGAGCGAGAGCGTGCCCTTGCCGAGCGGGTACCCGGCGTATTTCGCCATGTACGGCGAAATGGGCGTGAGCGCGATGTCCCTGAACATAATGCTCAGATCGACAAACAAATCCTTCGCCAGCGGGTTCACTTGTCCCGAGATCGTGAACGGCGCATAGCCGTTGACCTTGCCGTTCATATCCACAGTGGCGGCCGTGTTGAGGTCGGAAGTCAGGCCTTTGACGCTTCCATTGAAATCCTCAACACTGGAGGTCACATGCGGATCAATCGACTCATCATTGAAATGCAGCGACGCATCGTCGACCACGACTGAGCCGACTTGCACCTTGAACCCGCCCGCCAGGTTCGTTTCCGTTGAGGAAGCCGATGGCGCCAACGCCGTCTGGGTGGAGGGAGATGGCGCCGGGGTTTCGTCCGACTTCTTTGGAACAGGCAACAGCGTCGCGCTGCTGTTGAGTTCGGTAAACCGGATTTCTCCAATGCTGACTTTCCTCGCGGTTGAATCGAAAGCGATATCGGTTACCGTAAGACGCAACCTTTCAACCGCAGCCTTCACGGGACGGGGTTGCGCCACGTTCACTTCTATGCCCGTCAGCCTCAGTGTCGCGTTGGAGACGGCGAAGGTAATCGTGTCGTTGGCCGTGTCGAATCGGTAATCGGTGTGAAAATCGACCTGCCCGCCGGTCAAATCCACGTGCGAGGCGTCTTTGACGTAAGGTGCATACCGCTTGATTTGGAAATGCACGATGGTGAATTTGCCCGACGAGCGCGGTGGATTGACGCCGACGTCGCCCGACCACGAGAACGTTTCGCCATCTTCGGTCGTGGCCAGGATGGAGTAGGGGCTGCCCTCCTTTGGCCGTGTGGTGAAGTTGCTCAGACGAAAACTGATGGGGCCGACCCGCTGGCGGAACACGTCCTTGCGATGCAAATCCGTAAACGACACCTCGCCGCCTTCGATGTAGAGTTGATCGACAAGCACCAGCGGCACTTGCTTTTTGACGGGTGGTTTGGTCGCCGTTGCTGGTTCGGATACGGGACTGTTTGTGCTGATGAGGTTGGAGAAATTGAATGTGCCGCCGGCCAGGAAAACGATGCTGGCCGAAGGTTGCTTGAGACTGATGACTCCGAAGGCAGCGCCCCGCTTGAAAATCGAAGTCAGCAAATTGAATTTCACATACAACTCGCCCAGTGACGCAAATGGGTCACCGTTGCTCTCGGTCAACGAGAACCCCCGCAGGGTGAAGGATAGCGTGTAGGGATTGACCCTGACCTGTTGGACCGTCACGGCGCGGTGGGTGAGCGCGGGCAGGCGCTTGAGCATCTGCCACTTGATGATGGCGGGCACGAGAAGAAATCCGGTCAGGGTATAGACAAGGATGAATGAGACAATGATGATCGTCCACTTCGACCGAAGCCAACCCTTCAGATTCATGCGTCCGTTCTAGCCGATGGAATTCGGCAAGTCACTCGCAAAGATGATTTCATCTTCGCTGCATTTCCAGACCTGCAACGGGTCGAACACATCTTTTTTCAGGCGGCGGAATTCTTCCGGCACGGCCCGCTTGGTCAGGCGGCGTTCGCGGACGCCGGACGCATCGCAGCCGAGGACGAGGGCATGGGCCTTGTACACGCGTGGCCGGCCAATGATGCGCGCCGCACCCGTCGGAAGGGAGGGTTGCGGACGTTTATCGAGCACGAGAAAGCTCAACGGCAGGCTGCGCAGATCAACGCCCGAGATTTTTCCGAAGCGCGCCCAGTTTCCATCCGTGAACACCTCCGGCGGCGGCGAGGCAAAATGATGGCACCAGTGTCGCTCGTTTTCAGGCGTCAGCATCCCACACGCGGCCTGATGCGTGCAGGGCGCGACGACGTGAAACGTCTCGCGCAACCGCTCGCGCACGGCGATCAAGGCCCGACTGGTTTCAAATGTGCCTGGCTCCACCCAGATGACGGCAGAGGCATGGTTCGCGATGGCGACGAGTTCGTCAGTTTGCCGGTCGGACAATTCGGTGAGCACATGGCTGACGAGCAGCGTGCCGATTCCACGACCCGCTGGCAAACCTGTCCGGGCGGCTAGTCGTGGATAGACCCTCTTTACTTCGTCTGCCGCGAATTGCATTGCCAGGGGCGAGCGGTCCCACAAGGCGAGTGCGGAAATGGGAGCGGCGGGGAAATGTTTCAGGAACCGGCGCGCCGCGATGCCCGTGCCGCAGCCCCAATCGAGCAATTCGCCCGCAGACGGAGACCAGCCCCGGCGCTCGAGTTCGTTCAGGACATAATCCCATTTCCAGGCGATGCGCTGGGCGAAGGTCTGGTCGTAACTTTCCAGGTCGCGCTCGCTGCGCCAGTAATCCTGTCCGCCGGCATCGCCCGCAAGGAAGGCGGCGCGCAACCGCTCCAGCGCGTCCCAATCGATCGCATCCCACTTCATTTCGATTCTGCTGTAGGCCGGGTGACCTCACCCGGCGCGGTCTTCATCTCCAACAACGAATCAAGCGCGTGACGCTTGATTCCGAAGAACGTCTTGAATTGTTCGATCCGTTCGCGCGCATCGTCGGAAGCGAATGGTTTGTCGGAGAGAATGGCGGCGATCATTAAATTCTTCGGCGTGTGCTCGGTGGAAACGAATTCGAAAACCTTGGTGCGATAACCCGCCCATTCAAGAAACAGCGCGCGCAACCCGTCGGTTGCCCATTCGGCCATGCGTTCCTCCATGACGCCGTGGCGAAGGACGGCGGCAAGCGGCGCGGGATGACCCAATTGCGGACGCACCTCTTTGTGACAGCAGGGAGCGACGACGATCAGTTGAGCCCCAAGTTCAATTCCGCGGCGAATCGCATCATCGGTTGCCGTGTCGCAGGCGTGCAGGGCAATCAGCGCATTGACCGGCGGCAATTTTGCCGACTCGATTGTGCCTGCCATGAATTCCAGATCGTTCGCGCAGATTCGCGTCGCGAGTATGTTGGTGGTTGCCACCAAGTCCGCGCGCGCCTCCACGCCGATAATTTTCGCGGAGATCCGCCACAGACGATGGAATAAATGCCAAACGCCGAACGTCAGGTATCCCTTGCCGCAGCCCATGTCGGCCAGCGTGAGCTCGCGATGGGCCGGCTTCCCTTCCTGTCCCTCAAGCCAGCCGCAATCCTTTGCGAGGTGCGAGAAGATCTCCAGGTAACGGTTGATTTGCGCATACTTGTCGGCCATGGCAGGACGGACGTGGCCAGAGTCGTTGATCACGCCGAGACCGTGCAACCAGTCGCGTGCTGCGTCGCTGAGAATCGTCTGACGGGGCTTGTCGTGCGCGCGCGCCGGTGCTTCGGTGGCTGTCGGTTTATGGCTGACGACCCGCGCCGCGCCTGATTTGTCGTGTAAGAACTGCCAGTCCCGCTTTGTCGTCCCGAGCAGCGCGCTGCCAAAACCTTCGCCGAGCTGTTCACGAATCCAGCCGGGCGCTTCGTCCACGGACAGGTTCTTGGTCACGTCGCGCGTTGGATAACGGAACGTCAACGACAGAACCACGCCACCTTTTAATTCCACACAGCGCCCCAGAATCTTCTCCGGCACACCGTCCGTTTTCGCAGGACTCGACAAAACCAGCCGCACGAACGTCCCATCCGCCAAACTTGCGGCGACTTTCTCCGCGAATAATTCGATTGGATCTGTTTGCACCATGATGACCCCACGAATACTACGCGCCCCCCGCAAACCTTGGCAAGGCTGCACGCGCAGCAACACTTGTAGGTGGTGCTTCAGTTTTGATACTCTGCAAGACGATGGCGACTGAACAAAGCTTGTGTTCGAGTCCTTCACCTCAACGGATATTCACCCGCCTTATATCGATGGGCATTCTTCTTTTGTTCCTGATGGCGACCCAAGGCTGTGGCAGGAGCGAGGCAAGGAAAGCTTTCGACAGAGGCATGGAGGCGGTTAACCGAAAAGATTACCGCCAGGCGATTGACGAATTCACTGAAGCCATCCGTCTCGACCCGAACAATGCCCGATACTACCTCAACAGGGGTGTGAACTACGGTTACAAGGGGGACTGGGACAAAGCCATCGCGGATTGCAGTTCAGCAATCCGCCTCGACCCGAAATATGCGATGGCTTTCAATAACCGGGCGGCCGCGCATTATCACAAAGGTGATTACGATGAAGCCATTCTTGATTGCAATAAGGCCATCGGCTTGATGACGAATTATTGTGAAGCCTTTGGTAACCGGGGTATGGCGCACGACAAAAAAGGTGAATACAGAGAGGCTATTGCCGACTCCAGCGAGGCCATCCGACTTTGCGGCAATGCCCAGGACTACATCGTGCGTGCCGTTGCGTACCTGAAGATCAATGAATACAAGAAGGCCATCAACGATTGCACGGAAGCGATTCGGTTCAACCCATACGATGCGACGATCCACAATGAACGGGCGATTGCGTTCCTTTGCGAGGGCGAATACGACAAGGCCATTGCGGATTCCGACAAGGCCATTCTGCTTAACCCGAACTACGGCAGGGCTTACGTAACCCGTGCAGAAGCTTTCCATAACAAAGGGGACTATGGGAGGGCCATCGGCGATTGCAACGCAGCCATCCGTCTGGATCGGAACGACCCCGATGCCTATAGCTTGCGGGCCAACGCCTACGAGAACAAAGGTGATTATGACAAAGCCATAGCCGATGCCGATGAGGTCGTTCGGCTTCTTCCAAACGATGCCCGGTATCGTGTCGCTCGCGGCTATTCCTATCAGAGAAAGGGCGATTACGGCAAAGCGGTCGCCGACTACAGCGACGCCGTTCGCATCGATCCAAAGTTTATCGAAGCATATAATAACTTGGCGTGGCTCCTGGCTGTTTGCACCGACGCGAAAGTCCGCGATGGGGAAAGGGCTGTGGAATATGCAAAAAGGGCATGTGAACTAACTGCTTGGAAGGAATGGACTTGTGTAGATACACTGGCTGCGGCTTACGCCGAAGCAGGGCAATTTGACGAAGCAGTGAAGTTGGAAAACAAGTATCCTGAATTCAATTTGCCAAAAGGAAGGTTGGACAAGGCGCGTGAGCGATTGACCCTCTACGAACAGAAGAAGCCGTATCACGAGGAGAAGCCGTAAGGTCGACAACTTTCCGGGCGCTTCCCACTCGAAGGTTGGCAAGGGTGTTGGGGGGTGGCGCTCTAGCCGTCAGCTGCCGGGGGCAGGTCAATTTCAGGCTCATCATATTGTGAAAAATCCTGCCTAGAAATGATAGCTCATGGTCACCTTCAGGAGCCACGGCGCCACCAACT
>CAZAQZ010000205.1:0-5750 GCA_964487175.1 uncultured Verrucomicrobiota bacterium
TAGGCGACGCCCGCGGAAGCCGTGGATGCGACGAGCAGGAAGCACAGGCCGCAAAGCCACGCGAAAGCGCCTTTGGCTGCCTCGGGGGAAGGGGCTTTAGGGTTGAGATACGTGTTCCGTTTCATGCTGGTGACGGTAAGAATGCTACTGTTAGAGAGACCAAGGTTTTCCCTTGGAAACTTCTTCGCAACTGTCCCGTACAACTATGGCCTGACCAGTCGGCAAATGTTGTTCCCCTGTATCCCCAAAACTGCGGCTGCTTACTCCCCCCCTGAATCCTACGCGATCCAGCCCGAACGTCAAGAATAATAAGGCTTTGCAGACTGGTAGCGCTCACATCGATTTTGATTTTGATGCAATTCCTTTTGAAAAGATGGTTACAAGTTATAAGAGTGTTCAAGAAGGGCAGTTTGGTATCCTTTTCGGCCCGAGATTAGCTCCCGGGACATGTAAACTTGAGCCGTTCTTGTGACATTCTGGCAACGACGGCCAAAGGAGCAAAATCGTGGTCAAAAAAGCTTGCGAGCTGGTTCCCAAACGGGTCTAATCCAGCTTTGTTTGGTGGAGTTTTCAGGAAGTGCGATCAGAGTCATCTTATGGGTTTTACAGGGATTAGGCCAAGGCAGAAGGGCGATAAGTCGTTACGGCCATCTGCTCCATTCCCAGTAAGAAGGCGTTTCTCAGCACACGAAATCGCAATCGCAACCATTTGGTGCTTGCTGGTTTATCTAATTCCGATCACTCAGGTCCAGTCGGCGAATTTCTTCGTGTCGCAATCCGGTAGCCCCAGCGGTGACGGCAGTCTGACCAACGCTTGGGACATTCTGACTGCATTCAACCAACCCGCCGCCGTCATGCCGGGCGACACCATATGGCTGCGCGGTGGAATCTACGAGGCCAACACGCCGTATTGCCTCGGCTTCAAGCCCACGCTCAACGGCTCCAGCAACGCACCAATCGTCGTTCGGCAGTACCCGGGCGAACGCGCCATTCTCCAGCAACCAAGCTTTTATACGAACAGTGTCTGCACCAGCCAACAAGCCCCCAACGTCCTCGAAGTAGCCGGCAACAATGTGTGGTACTGGGGCATCGAGATCCGCGGCACCAACACAACCAGAGTCATCACGGTCTCAGGATCCAATCCCCCCTACACGAATTTGCCCTTGTTTACCAGTGTGAGCGTGGACGGGTACAACGTGAAGCTGATCAATCTGGTCGTCCACGACACCGCAGGCGGCTTCGGCTTGTTTGCCGCAGCAACGAATTGCGAAGCTTCCGGCTGCGTGATCTACAATAATGGCTGGGACGCGCCGGATCGCGGCCATGCCCATGGGATTTACTGTCAGAATCTGAACGGGCTGATGCAGTTTGACGACAACATCATTTTTGGGCAATTTGGCTTCGGCATTCAAGGATACACCACGAGCAGTACCCTCAAGCATTTCCTGGTGCAGAGGAACGTCGTTTTCGACAACGACTGTCTTGATCCCCGCTCCACCAGCGGCGAGCAGATTTTGTTTGGAAGCGGCTCGACGCCCGTTCAGGACCTGAATCTTCTCAGCAACTGCGTCTACGCTCCGCTGTCTCTGTCCACCACGCCGCTGGTTCTTGATTACGGCGGCGGCTCCAACGACAATCTGACTGTCGCCAACAACTACGCGGCGGCAGGCACCGGCACGGGCAATTACCTGCTGACCGCCACGTCCTATCAGTCGGTGATTTTCACCAACAACACGTTTTACTCGCCCAACGGCTCGATGCTGGTGGCGCAATCCATGCCCGGCAACAACATCGATCTCAACACCTACTACGAGAATGGCGGCGCCAATTTCAATGACGACATCACGGCCCGCATCTTTTCCGCCTGGCAGTCGGCCACAGGCTACGACACCCACAGCATCGATATCACCACCAGCGCGCCGCCGAACAAGGTGGTTGTCAATGCCAATCCCTACGAATCCAAGCGCGCGAACATCGTCGTGTACAACTGGGCCAACTCCAACAACGTCAGCGTGGACGTCAGCAGCATCCTCAGCAGCGGCGACGTGTATGAGGTCATCAACGCCATGGATTATTTCGCGCCCTCGGTGCTGACCGGCATCTACAACGGCGCGACGCTCAGCGTGCCCATGACCAACCTCACCGTAGCCGTGCCAAATGGTTGGACAAACGCCGCCGCAGTCCCGGTGCCCGCCCCGCAGTTCGCGGCATTCGAGTTGATCGGCACCACGCCGCCAATGGTCACATCCACATCGATCCTTTCCAACGGGAGCTTCCAGCTTCAGTTCAAAGGTGCTGTTTCCGACAACACATACACCGTCGAAACTTCCACCGATCTCGTCACGTGGGTCAGCGTCGGCTTCCCAACCAATCTCCCGCCGGGTTCGGCGTTCTACCAATACACCGATCCAAATCCCGGCCAGCCCAACCGCTTTTACAAAATCAAGTCAGCGTACTAGACCTCGAGGGAACGGGCCGCCTGCCGGTCCGTTTCTATCCGACTTGGGGTGCTGGCGCGAGGCGGATTCGATAAAGGCGCGTGGGCGCGTTGGTGGCGGCGCCCACATCCGTGTAATTGGTGGTCACGTCACCACTGCCGGTAAGGATGATGCTGATGATGTCGTGGAAATTATTGCTGTAACTCCCGTCGGCCCGCCCGCTGGTCACTTGCAACGCGTTTGTCTTGCCGCCACCTGCTTTCCATGTCACGAGGATGTTGTTACCCGTGCGCACCAGCGAAATGATGCGGAAGATGGACGCGCTATTGGTAGGGTTCAGCCCCAGCATGAACTGGTTGGTGTTGATCGTGCCCTTGCCGAGTGGATCAGCGGTGCCGGCGGCCTGCGTGCAGGTTGTGCAGCCAAAATAGTTGGATTGCCACGTGGTGTAAGCATCCTGCGCTTGCGCCAGTCCGCAACCCACACCAAGTGAGCAGACGCACACCAACGCACCCACCGCCCACAAACGCTTCCGCGAGTCTCTCATAAGCTTCCCTGCTTCCCTTGCGGTGCAAACAGCCTGCAGGTCATCCAGCCAACAGATTGAATGCCTGTCCAAGCACACAACTATCAGAACAAAAGTTCGTCCCGATGTCGAGCAGTTTCCGGGAGCATTGTTAACCCGCAAGCCAGTAAAAGTAAGGCTTGAAAAGACGGTACTATATGGAGTCTGAAGGCCTTTCCTTAGCCGGGAAACGCCCAGTGCCTTGTGGATGTCGAATTCCCACAGCCAGCCCTCGCGCAGTTTGAAACCTTTTTTTCATACTCATCAGTACGACAGTGCTTTGACGAAACCATGTCGGCTCAGCCCAAATCTGAGGCGTATCCGCCTAATTTGACAAACGCATTTAGTGATTGCATGGTGGGCAAAGTGGCGTTGGTGGCGAGGTAGTTTAACAACTGTGCAAGCAGGATGGGCGAATTCCTGGTGAATTGGCTTATCCGCAAGAAGGAGACCAAGTCCATGAAGAAACGCGAGGCATCCCCATTGACGGAACGATCGATCAAAACCCAACCTGAACCCGTGACGGATTTCAGCAGCGATGCAGTCACAGAACTTTCAAACGTGTTGCGCCATTTGCTGGCCGACGTCTTCGCGCTCTATGTGAAGACGAAAAATTTCCACTGGCACATGAGCGGTCACCATTTTCGCGATTATCATTTGCTCCTCGATGAACACGCGGAGCAGATCTACGGCATGACCGACGATATCGCTGAACGGGCACGCAAGATCGGCGGCACCACGCTCCATTCCATCAGCGACATCTCCCGGCACCAGCGGCTAAAGGACAACAACAAGGAGTTCGTCGCTCCCCTCGACATGCTGGCGGAACTTCGCGCCGACAATCTGCACCTGACACGATCCCTGCGTGCCGCGCACGAGGTCTGCGAGCGGCGTAACGATGTCGCCACCGCCAGCTTGATTGAAGTCTGGATTGACCAAACCGAGCGCCGGACATGGTTCCTGTCAGAGACCGTACGCGATCATTGAATCGCAACCTGAATAAGGAGAACCCACAATGCCCTACGTGACTGTTGGTAAAGATGGCTCCAGTGACGTCCACATCTATTACAAGGACTGGGGCAGCGGTCAACCCATCGTCTTCAGCCACGGCTGGCCGTTGAACGCGGATGCCTGGGAAGACCAGATGCTGTTCCTGGCCAACCACGGATACCGCTGCATTGCGCATGACCGCCGTGGTCATGGTCGCTCGAGCCAGCCTTGGGACGGCAACGAAATGAACACCTACGCCGATGACCTCGTTAAGCTTGTCGAGACGCTCAACGTCAAGGACGCAATCCATGTCGGCCATTCCACCGGCGGCGGCGAGGTGGCGCGCTATATCGGCCGCCACGGCACGAAACGCGTGGCCAAGGCCGTGTTGATCGGCGCAGTCCCGCCGCTGATGCTGAAGACTGCCACCAATCCCGGCGGATTGCCGATGAAAGCGTTCGATGATATCCGCGCCGCCGTCCTCGCGGATCGCTCGCAATTCTGGAAGGACCTCAGCGCACCGTTCTACGGTGCAAACCGGCCCGGCGCGAAGGTGTCCCAAGGGTTGCGTGATTCGTTCTGGCTGCAGGGAATGCTGGCCGGACACAAAGCCGTCTACGACTGCATCAAGGCATTCTCCGAGACGGACTTCACCGAGGACTTGAAGAAGTTCGACGTGCCGACCCTCATTCTCCACGGCGACGACGATCAAGTCGTGCCGATCGGTGCCTCGGCGATGCTGTCGTCGAAGCTCATCAAAGGCTCCACGCTGAAGGTCATCCCGGGCGCGCCACACGGCATGTGCTCGACACTCAAAGACCAGGTCAATCAGATCTTGCTAGACTTCATCAGCAAGGTAAACTAATGCCAACAATCCAGATTTCCGTCCAGCGGTTTAGCGTGGTCTCCTCGAAGCCGTTCGACAGCGTTGTCACGAAACTCGCAGCGGCGGTCGGTCATCCGGACATGAACGCCTTTACCCGTGATGTCACCGCGGCAAAGACCTACGCCGAACTGGAGCAGATCATCCATAAGGCCGTCGGCGAATTCGGATTCATGGAATTTGTCCGCTTCAACATGGGCGAGATCCTGCGCAAGGAACGCGGGCCCGAAGCGCCGCGCATCCTGCGCATTGTCATCGGCAATCCGCTCGTCATGAAACAGATGGCCGCGCATGTGCCGGACGCCGCGTCGTACGCGCCGGTGACGATCCTGATCGATGAACGCCCGGACGGAGTACACCTGTCCTACGACCGGATGGCCAGTTATCTCGCGCCCTACGGCAGCGCGGAAGCTCTCAAGGTCGCGCAGAATCTGGACGCCAAGATCGAAGCCTTGCTGACGGCAGCGGCTGTTTGATCAGCCCCTGACCGTGGCAATCACCACGCTCTACCGTATTGGACCGGGGGAGGGACGGCGTCCTTTTGCCTCAACGCGTGTGCGGCAATTCGCGGCCAGTAGGGTTCACGCAAAAACTCCCGCGCCAACAGCACAATGTCCGCGCGACCGTTGCGGATGATTTCGTCGGCGTGGGTGGGTTCCGTGATGAGGCCGACCGCCGCCGTCGCAATGCCCGCTTCGCGCCGGATGCGATCGGCAAACGGCACTTGATATCCCGCGCCCAAAGGGATCTTTGCGTCCGGCACCATTCCGCCCGAACTGCAATCCACCAGGTCCACTCCCTCGGCCTTCAACCGTCGCGCCAGCTCGACGCTTTGATCGATGTCCCAGCCGCCGGGCCCCGGACTTGCGGACGA
>CAZAQZ010000206.1:0-5704 GCA_964487175.1 uncultured Verrucomicrobiota bacterium
CCGATGCTGAAAAAGAATGCGTAGTCGGAGATGCTGCCGGTTTGGAGCAGGCGAACCGTTCGACCCAGCAGACCCGTGCCGACCGACAGGCCGCCGATGCCGAGCCGCTGTAGGATCCAAATGTCAAACCATTCGCAAATAGCGGCGATCGTTCCCTGCACGTACTTCACAATCCACAGATAAATCTCGTCGATGTAATACTTGTTCTGGATCAGCGTCCAGCCCCCGCCCAACGACGCCTGCATCGGCGCATCGCTCGGCACGGGCTTCCAGTAAATCACTGCCGACAGCACAAACCCGGCAACCGGCACGAGCAACAACAGATAACCGAGGTTGCTGTGGACGACCTCCTCGTGCGGATCGAGAAAGTGCGGTACTTCGCCCGCCCAGCCGGCAATGATCGAGAATATCGCCAGCAACACCAGCGGCCCGGTCATCACCGCCGGCGATTCGTGCGCGTGCTCATAGGCATGATGATCGCGCGGCTGCCCACAGAACACGACGAACAATTCGCGTCCCATGTAAAACGCCGTGAGCCCCGCCGTGAAGACGCCGATGGCGAACAGTGGTTGGTTTTGCTTCAATGCCAGCAAAAGAATTTCGTCCTTGCTGTAAAATCCGGCCAACGGCCAGACGCCCGCTAATGCGAGCGTGCCGATGAGGAACGTGATAAAGGTGATCGGCGTCTTCTTCCAAAGTCCCCCCATTTTCCAAATGTCCTGTTCATGATGCAGCGCAACGATCACGCTGCCGGCACAGAGGAACAGCAGCGCTTTGAAGAAGGCGTGGGTCGTGAGATGAAACATCGCCTGGGTTGGCCCGCCCAGCCCGACGGCCATCACCATGTAACCGAGCTGCGACAGTGTTGAATACGCCAAGATACGTTTGATGTCGTTCTGTGCCACCGCAATCGTTGCCGCCATGATTGCCGTCACGCCGCCAATCCAGGCAATCAACAGAAGTGCCTCGGGGCTCGGCAACACCAGCCACGCCACGCGACAGAGCATGTATACGCCCGCCGCGACCATCGTTGCCGCGTGCATCAACGCCGACACCGGCGTTGGGCCTTCCATCGCGTCGGGCAGCCACACGTGCAGAGGAAATTGGGCGCTCTTGCCGACCGCACCGCAGAAAATCAGCGCGCCAATCAGTGTCAGAGTGCCGCTCGACAATCCAAGTGTCGGCAGAATCTTCTGGAGTTCCACGAAATCAAATGTCCGCGCATGACCCCAGAGCAACAGGATGCCGAGCATAAACCCGAAATCGCCGATCCGATTGACCAGAAACGCCTTCTTTCCCGCCTCGGCGGCGCTGGGTTTTTCAAACCAGTAACCGATCAGCAGATAGCTCGACACGCCAACCAGTTCCCAGAAAATGAAAATCTGGATGAAATTGGTCGAGAGCACGATCCCAAGCATCGAAAATGTAAACAACGACAGGCAGGCGAAGTATCGCGACATTCCCTCGTCGCCCTTCATGTATCCGAGTGAGTAGACGTGAATCGCTGAGCCGACTCCCGTTACCACCAGGAGCATCAAAATGCTGAGCCGATCCACGATTGCGCCAAAGTCGATCCGCACCACCTCACCAATCACGAGCCAGTGGATTGATGGACCAGGGACGCTGAGCACTTCATGATCAGGCTGCTTCGAAAGGGAATACATCGCCCAGAACAGTCCCAGGGTGAACGCAAAGCTGAGCAAAATTGCCGCGACGGACACCAGCGCGCTCAGCATCTTCCAGCGTTGTGTAAACACCGTGATGATCACTGTCGCCGCCAGCGGCGCGAATAAAATGGTCCAGACCGGGTTCATAGCCGCATTGTCTTCAAGTCATCCACACTCACGGTTTGGTTGCGGCGGAACAGTGCCACGATAATGGCCAATCCAACCGCCACCTCCGCCGCGGCGATGGCAATGATGAAAAACACCAGAATCTGACCCTCGGGAAGCTTGTTGAATTTCGAGAATGCGACCAGCGCGAGGTTCGCGGCGTTGAGGTTCATCTCCAGCGCCATGTAGATCACCAGCACGTTGCGCCGGATGATCACACCTGCGATACCCAGCGCAAACAGAAGTCCACTGATCGCCAGATAATCGTTAAGTGTGATCGCGCTCGTCATCGGAGGTCCTTTTTGGAAAGCAACACCACGCCGATCATCGAGACCAGCAGCAGCAGCGCCGTCACTTCGAACGGCAGCATGTACTTTGTGAACAGCGGCCGCACCACATCCTGCAGCCCACCCTGAAATTCCCCCGCACCCGTCGTTAGCGATTGCACGGGCCGCCGCAACACCACTGCCAGCTCCCAAACAAACGCCACCGCCACGCCCAACCCGCCAATCACCGCGAGCACGTTGAATTTCCGGCGCTCCGAAGCCTTGATGTTCAGCAGCATGATGACGAACAGGAACAGCACCATCACCGCGCCCGCGTACACCAGCACCTGGATCGCCGCGAGGAAAAATGCCTCCAGCAGAACGAACAACCCCGCCATGAAGAAAAACAGCAGGATCAAAAACATCGCGCTGGTGACCGGGTTGCGGCTGAAAATCACCAATGCCCCGCACGCCAGCATCACGATACTAAACACCCAGAATAATATGTCGTGAACGTTCATTCCAAAACTTGAATCATTTAGCCGTGGTCTCGGCTTCCCTCACCCGACATCAGCCCTACTGCGCCTTTGCACCCCTTGGTTCCCGCTCCGGCGCGCCCGGCGCTTCCGGTGGTGGCGCCCCCTTGTACTTCCATTTCCAGATCGAATCCTCCTGCACGCCGCCCAATTCCAGCAACTTTTGCTTGTGAAATTGCATTTCCTCGCGGCGGTATCCGACCTCGGCAAAAATGTTCTTCAAAAAAATCGCTTCCTCGGGACACACTTCCTCGCAGTAGCCGCAGTAAATGCACCGCAGCATGTCGATGATAAAATCCTGCGGCTCCTTTTCGACGTTGGAGTCGAACCGATCCTCAGGCCGGTCGCCGGGAATCACGCGGATCGCCTTTGGCGGACATACGAACTCGCAGAGCTGGCACGCCACGCATTTCACACGGCCGTCAGGGTCGCTGACCAGCACGGGCGCGCCGCGATACTTTCCATGCAGCAGTGGTTGCTCCTCTGGATATTGTCGCGTGAATTTTTTCCTCGGGATATGCTTCAGCGTCAGCCACAGCCCGCTCAGAATCTGCGGAATGTAACTCTTTTCCCAAATGCTTAGTCTTGGTCGCTGAACCTGCATGTCTAACTCCTCGCCGCCGCGATGGCCATGACCGTGCCCACCACGAGCACGTTGGCAATCGTCAGCGGGATGAACACTTTCCAACCCAAATCCATCAACTGATCGTACCGAAATCGCGGGATCGTCCAGCGGACCCAGATGAACACAAACAGAAACACCAGCACCTTTACCAGAAACACCAGGATGTGCACGATGCCGATGCCCAGCGTGTGTGCGGGCGCGTTGAACGGCGCAAACGGCAGCGACCAGCCGCCGAAAAACAGCGTCACCATCAGCGCCGACGCGACGAACATGTTCGCGTACTCACCCATGAAAAACATCGCAAACTTCATGGAGCTGTATTCCGTGTGGTAGCCGCCAACCAATTCCTGTTCCGCTTCGGGCAGATCGAACGGCAGCCGGTTCGTCTCAGCAAACGCGCTGATCATGAAAATGAGGAACGACAACGGCTGAGTCGCAACCAGCCAGAAATGTTGCGCCTGATACTCCACTACCTGGCCGAGATTGAGCGCGCCGACCTGCATGAACACCGGCACCACACTCAATCCGAGGCAGACCTCATAGGAAATCATCTGCGCGCTGGAGCGAATCCCTCCAAGGAACGGATACTTCGAGTTGCTGGCCCAGCCCGCCAAGACGATCCCGAACACACCGAGTGATGCAATCGCAAAGACAAACAGGATGCCGACGTTTAGGTCCGCAATCACGCACTTGATCATCTGACCGTGAATCGGCAGATAACTACCCCACGGCACCACCGCAACCGTAATCAGGCCCGGCACCATCGCGATCATCGGTGCCAGACAAAAATAAACCTTGTTCACCGTATGCGGCAGCACGTCCTCCTTGAAAACAAACTTCGCTCCATCCGCGATTGGCTGGAACAAGCCAAATGGCCCGACCCGGTTCGGCCCGATGCGGTCCTGAATCCACGCTGAGACCAATCGCTCGGCCAGCACGGTGTACATCACGATCCCCAGCATCACTGCGATGACGCAGGCGATCTTGATCACATGGACAATCAGGATGGGAATCATGCTTTTGCGCCCACCGTCGGCTCTGAGGCCGGTTTTTGCTCTTCAGATTTCTGCGGCAACGAATCAAACTTCAATTCCACACCGAGGTCCCCAATCTTCGACAAATTGAGTCCTGCCAGTGCGGGAATCTTATGCGCCATGTCGGCAAATACATCTTCGATGGTCAAATAGCCGCCGTCCGCCCCGAGTTCGTTCAGTAATGCCGCGAGCGTCTGCCATTCGGGCCGCGCGATTCCGGGCGCTGGAACCGCTGTATGAAACCTCTGGATGCGTCCCTTGGCATTGACAAACGTCCCGCGTTTCTCGGCAAACGTCGCGCCGGGCAATACGAAATGTGCAACATCAGTCGTCTTGTTCGGCAACGTATCGATCAAAATGATTGTTTCCAGTTTTTCCAGCAAATCCTCTGCTATGCCGTGCGCCGAAACGTCCTCGCCCAACACGACCAGCGTCTTCACTTTCCCTGCCTTGATTGCTTCCGCAATTAGCGGAATCCTGCTGCCGGCCGGATCGGTGATCACGCCCGTGATCTTCGCGCCGTTGACATTCGGGTTGCGGTCGGCATTCAACAGGAATTTATCGCCCTGCTCGACGCGCGCGATGCAGTCCACGAGTTCCACGCCCAACACTTCGCGCGCCAGCTTGTTAAACAGAAATAACTCCTCTGTTGTGGCGCGCGCGGATGCTACCGCCGCAATCGAGCCGCTGCCGGCCGCCTTCGCGGCATTTAACTTTTCCGCGATCTGGTGCGTCACTTCCGTCCATGTCAGATTAAACCGCTCGCCCACGGCATCCGATTTCACGGTGGGAACCGTCAACCGCTTCGGATCGTTGATAAACTTGTAATTCAGCCGGCCGAAATCGCACATCCAGCATTGATTGACCGCGTCGTTATCGCGAGGTGTCTGCCGGTGGACAACGCCCTCGCGCGACCATACAACAGTGTTGCAGCCCGTCGCGCAGCTCGGACAGATGCTTTTTGTCTCCTTGAGGAACCAGACGCGTTGCTTGAACCGGAAATCAGTGGAAGTCAATGCCCCCACCGGACAAATGTCCGCAATGTTCAAATCGTAGTTCGTATTCGGTTCCATGCCGGGATAACAGGTCAGCGTCGAATAACTGCCTCGATTCACAAATCCCAGGCAATCCTGCCCAGCCACATCGCGCATGAACCGCACACAGCGCGAGCACAGAATGCATCGCTCGTCGTCGAGCATGATCTTCGGACCGAGCGGTGTGTCTTTCGGCTTGTTGACCTTATGCTCGATGAAACGGCTCTGGCCCTTGCCGTAGTCCACCGAAAATTCCTGCAACCGGCACTCGCCCGCCTGATCGCAGATGGGACAGTCGAGCGGGTGGTTGATCAACAGAAATTCCATCACGCCTTCGCGCGCTTTGATCACTTTGGGCGATCGCGTCAGCACCACCA
>CAZAQZ010000207.1:0-5701 GCA_964487175.1 uncultured Verrucomicrobiota bacterium
GGCGGCCGTTGGCGACATTTTCATCACCGTCACCGGCGACAAACACGTGATCGACGCCGAACATTTCAAGGCGATGAAGACCGGCGCGATTGTCTGCAACAGCGGACACTTCAACGTCGAGATCAACATTCCCGCTCTCGAAAAAATGTCCAAGGGCAAACGCACCATCCGCGGGTTTGTGGACGAATACGTCACCCGCGATGGACGCAAGATTTTTCTGCTCGGTGATGGCCGGTTGATCAATCTGGCCGCCGCGGAAGGCCATCCGGCAGTGGTGATGGACATGAGTTTCGCCAATCAGGCGCTCAGCGCCGAGTACATGGTCCGGAACCACAAGAAATTGCAGAACAAGGTTTACCCCGTGCCGCGCGACATCGACGAGAACATTGCCGCCCTGAAACTCAAGGCGATGGGCGTCAAGATTGACATCCTGAGTGCCGAGCAAAAGAAGTATCTCACGAGTTGGCAGGAAGGCACGTAAGTGTTAGCGGGCCGGCCCGCATGCACCGCATTACTATCTATTCCAAGCCGGAGTGCCATTTGTGCGAGCGCGCGAAGGAAGTGATTGAGCGCTGCCGGCAGAAGGCTGAGTTTGAGACTGAAGTGGTGGACATTTCTCAGAAACCGGAGCTTCTCGAGCATTTCCGCAACGATATTCCCGTCATTTTTCTTGATGGACAGGAAATTGCCCGTCATGTTGTGCGGGAACGCAAGCTGCTGGAATTGTTGCAGTAACCAACGAAGCGGAGGACTGTCCACGCATGAAGACAAAACTGTTCGCAACGATCGCGGTCGCGGCGCTGCTGATGGCCGGAGGGTTCGCCATCGGCCAAGAGCAAGATCAGCAACCTCGAGTCCCCAAACCCGATCCGCGCATCCAAAAGCTGGTCGATCAGAACGAGAAAATCCTGGCGAACCAGGACGATATCAAAGCCAGCCTCGCTGACATCAAGAGCACGCTCGCTGACCTGAAGGAAAGCATCCTTATCTTGAAACGCCGCTCGAGCTAGAGCGCCATTTCTTCGGCAATGCGACGAGCGGCATCCGCGGGGTCCTGTGCCGCGATGATCGGCCGGCCCACGATGATGTAGTCGGCGCCTGCCGCCACAGCTTCAGCAGGCGACATCACCCGCTTTTGGTCGCCAGCCTCGGCCCCGGCCGGCCGTACGCCGGGAGTCACGACCAGAAATCCCTGCCGGACTTCACGCCGCAGCAACGTGATCTCGCGCGGCGAGGCAATCACGCCATTCAACCCGCATTGTTCAGCGAGGTGCGTCAACCGAAGTACTTCCGCGCGCATGTCTCCGGGTACGCTGGTCAACACGGTCACTCCCAACAACAGGGGCCGGTCGGCTACACCCACCGCCGCTTTGAGCATTTCCTTGCCACCGCAGGCGTGCACCGTGAGCATATGCACCTTCAGCGCCCCCGCCGATTCGACTGCCTTTGCCACCGTGTTGGGAATGTCGAGAAACTTCAGGTCCAGGAAACATTTTCTGTCCTGTGCGTTGATGAACTCAATGATTCTCGGGCCGACGCGTGTAAACAGTTGATTGCCTACCTTGAACACCTCGACAGTATCGTGGAGTTGCTCGATCAGCGTCGTCGCCTGCTCATAACTGTCCACGTCCAGCGCCACGATAAGCTTTGATTTCATCCCGGTCGCATGCTAGGGAAAACGCCGTGACAACACAAGCGCAACGCGAAGAATCTGCGTCGCAACTGACGGTGTTTTCGCCCGCCAAGATCAATTTGTACCTGCGGATCCTGGGCAAGCGAGCCGATGGTTATCACAACTTGGAAAGCGTCATGTTACCGCTGGATTTTGGCGACCAGATCACGTTGCAGGCGCAGGAGAACGGTGTCACGATCGAGTGCGATAATCCTTCGCTTCCGACTGACGACACGAATCTCGCCATGCGCGCGGCGAAACTGCTGGCGTCGCGGTGCGGGTCCGAACGCGGTGTAAGGATCGTTCTGGAAAAGCGCACACCGCTGGCAGCGGGGCTTGGGGGGGGCAGCAGCAATGCCGCAGCCGTGCTACTGGGACTGAAGAAGTTGTGGAAGCTCCAAGCTGAATTCAAATTGCTGCACGAACTCGCCGCGAGCATGGGCTCGGACATCAATTTTTTCCTCGGTGGCGCCGCCGCTCTGTGCCACGGACGCGGCGAACAGGTTGGAGTGGTTCCATGCAATTTGTCGGCGGCAGTGCTGCTCATCAATCCTGGTTTCGGCATCTCGACGAAATGGGCCTATGAGAATTGGGCGAAGGCCGCCGCGGGGTTGACAGCACAACCGCCCGAAGTTAGTCTCCTGCTCCGTGCGCTGGCCGATGACGATCTGAAGGGTGTGAGGCGCTGCCTGTTTAATTCGCTGGAAGCGCCATCGGTAAAAAAGTTTCCGGTGTTGCGATTGCTGAAGGACACGATGATCAAGCGGGGCGCAGCGGGTGCGCTGATGAGCGGCAGCGGCGCCACAGTGTTTGGCCTCTTTCAGGATACGAAGGCCGCCGAACAGTGCTCTGTGCAGGTCCGCAAAGATTTCGGCCCGAGCATGTGGACGAAAGTCACGCGGTTCGCCAGGATCGCGGATCATTGAAATCGGTATCTCGGTTTGCCCGGTAGTGTAATTGGTAACACAGCGGCCTTTGGAGCCGCTTTCGATCGCCTCTTGCAACTTTCTGATTTCCTGTGAAATACGCATTTGCGCTTGTAAATATTGACTGAAGTGCTTCTTTATCGTTGGCGGTGGCTTGCGCCAATTTGCAACAAATGGCAGTTGGATTTGCCACTTTTTGCCACTTGTCTTTGCCGCTAGTTAACACGATATTTCAACCGTCTTTTTTTCATGCGGCGTTGGGTCCGGTGTTTACGTTTCCGGTTGCCATGATAGTGAAGCCAAGCGAGGCGGTGTAGCCGTTCTGATGATTAGAACTGCCGGCCGATGAGCGTAGCAATCGCTTAAGTTGTCAGGGCGGGTTGATGAATGCGGTCGAGGCGACGAGAATCGTGATTTGCAAGTCGGGTCGGTGTGTTGCCCGCGGCGATTTTCTCTGACTGGGGAATTGCTTGGATACGTTCCATGCGGTGCTTGCACTTCTTCGGTTCGCCGATGGGTGCGATGCGGTAGCGGTCAATCGCCGTTTGAATATCGGCGACGGAGAACAGTACCGTGCGACCAATCCGTCTATAGCCGATAACGCGGGAAGCCTGCCACGCCGACAGGGTGCGTCTGGAAACACCAATGGCGCGTGCGGCCTCATCGGGCCGAAGATAGAGTCGCTGCAGAAAAGCTGCCACGTCTCTGTCGCCAATTGTTGCTGAACCATTCATTCCGTCATGCCGACGTTGCCGCTCGCTTGGAATCGCTCAAACTCGTGCGCCGTGTCATCACCGGTCATATTCACCCTTCGAGTTCGTTGACAGTGATGTCCGTGATCCAAACAAGATTATCCCCTGCCTCGGGCTCGTAGCGGCTAGGCGCTGCCTTCATCCAGCCGACTCCAAACTTCTGTAGCGCACGTTCCAACTGCCGCAGGTTCCTCCCAACGACCCGGATTTCGTGCGTATCTGACAACAACCGAAGCGTGTTGTGATCAGTCCCACACTCAGATTTCACAAACGCGATACGGCTGTACGGGATCAGCCAAGAATTCCCGTCGGCCAGCTGCACTCGTAAAGTCTGGACCTGGGCATCCCCTTCCCAACAAGGGGAAGTCCGTCGGCCCTCGTCTTGTCCGTGCCTTATCATGCCACCCTGACTCCATGTGTTTGTTCGATTGTCCGCCTTCGCAGCGTGGTGTAGCTGTCGAGCCTGCGCTGCCGAAAACTTTCGGCATACGATGGAATGCGCATGCAGCGGGGCATGAGCCACCGAGGAATACCGAGCCTTTGAAAATATCGTTGTTTTGCCAGATCCATTGCCAAGGGTCGGTTTCCGGACCGCAGGATATTCTCGCGTAGTTGCACCTTGTCGCTGGTGAAGATGGTGATTCCTTTTCGGCCACGGGAGATGGTCACGTACCATTGTTGCTGATTTGTGGCCGCTTTGATGGCCGAATCGGAGAACAGGACATGATCGACCGTCTTGCCTTGGGACGCATACGAGGTGATGGCGAAACCACGCACAAACTGCCGGTAGTTCTTTGCTAGAGTTCGCCCACCCTGAAGCCTGATTCGTCCATCCGTCAGCACTTTTTCGACTGTGACCAACTCACCATTGGCTATGCGCCGCCCGTCGGGAGTTACCGCGTTGGCCTTCAGTTGCAGACGGTCACCAGCCGCCAAGGTGAGTTCCCTGGGCTGGCACACGGTGAGCCGATCCGCAAACCGGAACGGGATAGTGCGAGTCTTGTCGGCACCTTCCAGAACCAAGCCTCTGTCGGTGATGGCCACGAGCCGGCAGGTCTGTCCCTTTTGGAACCCGCGCGCGTCGCGGTTCAATACCAGCACAGTCGACTCGTTGTAGAACCGTAGGTCACGCTTCTGCGCCTCGGTGAGATCAACCGTCTCCAGCGCCATCACTGTCCGGTCTTCCGCGCCGAGAAGGCGACGCGTTTTCAAGGCGGCCCGCACTTGTTCATTGATCCGGTGGATCTCCGACCATGTTTGTGACACCACGACCACAGACTGGTGCTGCTCAACGAGGGCCAGGTAATGCAGGGCAAGACATTCGGCTTGTTCCTGTGAAGAACAGGCCACGACCGCTCCCTGTCGATCCAGCCGACGAAACGAGGCGTCGAGATTGCCTGCCGACGCTTCTTGCACCGCTTGCTTGTATTGGACAATCCGCTCCCGTTCGGCCCGTGTCTTTGCTAGGGCCGGGTTTTGACGTCGGATCTCAGTCAGTTCGACAGCTCGAAGCGTTGAATACTTCTCGATTGCGCGAAGTGCATCGGATGCTTCGACCGCGCCGTGTTGGTGAGTGTCCCCGGAGAGAATCACCCGGCCCCCATTGGCTTGTGCCAAACTCAACAGTTTGTGCATCTGTCGGCCGCCGATTTGTCCGGCTTCATCGACCAGCAGCACGCCACCGCGAGACATGGTACCGCGCGCCAGAAACGCGCTCACGGTCTGCGCGCCCTGAAAGCCGTCCTTTTCCATGTCTATGACCTGTTGCCGCTGCGGCGCAATGATGGTGACCGTGAGACCAGCTTGTTGAAGAGCACCGTACACTTCACGCAACGTGTAACTCTTGCCCGTACCAGCCCCACCTCGAAACAGGGTGACAAAGTCGCGTGATTGCAGGATACGCTCGACGGCTTGACGCTGGTCCGCATCCAAGTCGGCATTGTGGATGAAATGGCCGGAGCAGCACGGGCCGAACCGGCCAATTCCATCCCGCGCCATGCACACGATCTCCCATTCCCGTCGCAGTACATCCTCTGTAGTGATCCGGCCCGGATGTTCTTTGTAGCGTAGATAACCGCGCCGGACCGTAGCCGCCTGAATCTCGGCCAACCCCACGTTCTCACCGCGCACATGCTCCAGTGCATGCCGCCACAATTCGTGTTCCAACACCACCGACCGGCGTTCAAATAGATGCTCCTCAGCCCAGGAGACGGCCCGTTCCGCCAGCGCCTTGCTGGACACCACTGTGTCCGCTTGTGCGGCACTTGGACGCGGCAAGGATGTTTGTTCTTCCGGAGTCAGTTGCGCGTCCCAAGTGGCTTGAAGTTCAGACAAACTGACGTTGCGAATCT
>CAZAQZ010000208.1:0-5677 GCA_964487175.1 uncultured Verrucomicrobiota bacterium
TTCAAGTTTATTGATTTGGAAGGGCGCGGACTCAGTCAGAGAGAACTCTCTCTTCAAAGACTTTTACCGACTTGCAGAGGACGATACCATGCGCAAGCATGAATTGTATGTAATCCGCGATCGATTTCCGCTGAAATTCCTCAATGGCGGACGTGCGCTCAAGAGCGTAATGAGCCGACACACTTTGTGGACAGAGTTTCAGAAGCGTTATGAAAAACGCTTCTCCACGGTTGGTGAGTACTATGCTCATCGTAAGGACCGCGTGACAGTAAGAGATCTTATGAAAATTGTTCCGCACTTCGTCGACGGGGTGTTTCCAGTGGAAGCATGCCTCGAATGAGATTGGAAAAAGCGCTTTTCTCCTTCCCGCTGACTGCTTCAGCTCTTGCGAAAGCCTAGTTTTAAACTAGAGTAGCGGCGCGAGTATGGCTTCAATTTCTTCGGAACACATCATTGTCGAAGGTGCGCGTCAGAATAATCTGAAGGGAATCAATCTTCGCCTGCCCTTGGGCGAACTCATTGTCGTCACGGGTGTTAGTGGGTCAGGCAAATCATCATTGGCGTTTGATACGATCTACGCCGAAGGCCAGCGCCGCTACGTGGAGACTTTCTCACCCTATGCGCGGCAGTTTCTCGACCGCATGGACAAACCGAAGGCCGACCGCATCGATGGTATCCCTCCCGCCATCGCCATCGACCAGACCAACACGGTCCGCACATCGCGCTCGACCGTCGGTACTATGACCGAACTCAACGACCACCTCAAACTGCTCTTCGCACGTGCGGCCCAATTGTTTTGCCGTCAATGCGGCCGGACAGTCCGTCGGGATACCGCTGAGTCCATCTGCGCGCAATTTGCAAAAATCAGCGGTGAACTTCTGATTACGTTTCCCGTTCTCATCCCGAAGAATTTCACGGAACAGGAGGTCCTTGCTCTGCTGGACAAGCAGGGCTACCACAAGATTCACGCGAAACAGGGCAACATTCTGGTGGTAATCCAGGACCGCGTTCAATCCACAGCCCGCAATCGTGCCCGTATCAACGAGGCGTTGGAAGCAGCACTCAAGGTCGGCCATGGCCGCGTCTCGGTCAATAATCAGAGATTCTCCAGTGATCTTCACTGCGCGGAATGCGACATCCATTATCGCGATCCTGTGCCGAGCCTGTTCTCATTCAACTCTCCCATCGGGGCGTGCGAAACCTGCCGCGGATTTGGCCGCACGATCGGGATCGACTACGATCTCGTCATTCCCGACGACACAAAGACACTCGCGGACGGCGCAATCAAGCCGTGGCAGACCGAAAGCAATCAGGAATGCCAGGACGACATGATGGAGTTTGCCGGCAGGCGGGGGATCCCCACCGACGTCCCGTGGCGAGATCTGACGGATGCGCAACGCCTCTGGGTCATCGAGGGTGAAGGCTCGTGGGAAGAACGCAAATGGTACGGCGTCAAACGCTTTTTCGATTGGCTGGAGAAGAAAAGTTACAAGATGCACATCCGCGTATTGCTCTCGAAATACCGCGCGTATCGCGTCTGCTCCACCTGCAATGGAGCCCGCTTGAAGCCCGATGCGCTCTTGTGGCGCGTCGACGGGAAGACCGTCCACGATGTGATGCTGTTGCCCATTTCGAGTTGTCATGAGTTTTTCAGCGCGCTGAGACTTCCGGCCCCGCTCGACGAGGCCACCGAACTACTGCTTGGTGAAATCCGCACGCGCCTGCGTTACCTGGTGGACGTCGGCCTCGGCTATCTCACGCTCGACCGCCAATCGCGCACACTCAGTGGCGGCGAAGTTCAGCGCGTCAATCTCACCACCGCACTCGGCACCTCGCTGGTCAACACGCTCTATGTCCTTGATGAACCCAGCATCGGGCTGCATCCGCGTGACATCAACCGCCTCATCAAGATTCTCCATCGCCTTCGCGACGCGGGCAATACGTTGCTCGTTGTGGAACATGATCCTGACGTCATCCGCGCAGCCGACCGTGTTCTCGATCTAGGCCCTGGCCCTGGTGAACGCGGTGGCGAAGTCGTTTTCTTCGGCAACCAGCGGGAATTGTTGGATTCAAAACGCTCGCTGACTGCGCAGTATTTGCGAGGTGAAAAGCGGGTAGGAGTGGTGGATAACCGAATCGCGAAAGCATCGTCGCGTCCCCAGGTGCTGAAGATTCGTGGAGCGCGGGAGCACAATCTGAAGGATATCGACGTCGAAATCCGGCTCAACTGCCTCGTCTGCGTCACCGGTGTCAGTGGTTCCGGCAAATCAACGTTGGTGCAGGACGTTCTGTATCGGGGTCTTCTTCGGCACAAGCACAAGCCCACCGAGCCGCCGGGACGCCACCGAGCCATCTCGGGACACGAAGGCATCGAAGAGGTTGTGATGGTGGATCAATCGGCCGTCGGCAAGACCACGCGCAGCAATCCTGCCAGTTACGTCGGCGCATTCGACTCAATCCGCAAGCTGTTCGCCAATGAGACCCTCGCCAAGGAACGCAGCTACACCGCAGGCACATTCAGCTTTAACGGTGGCATTGGTCGTTGTCCCGCTTGCGGCGGCAACGGCTTTCAGCACATTGAAATGCAGTTTCTCAGCGATGTGTATCTCCGCTGCCCCGACTGCAATGGCAGACGATATCGCGCGCAGGTGTTGGAAGTCAAATATGTGGGCTCTGGCCGTTCCCGTGGCGAAGCAAAATCCATCGCCGACGTGCTGGACATGACGGTTAATGAAGCATGCGAGTTCTTCGCCGACCAACCTGACGTACTGCGTGGAATGGAACCGCTTCGCGCCGTAGGCCTTGGTTACATGAAACTCGGCCAACCCGTACCGACCCTGAGTGGCGGCGAGGCGCAACGATTGAAGCTCGCAGGCCATCTTGCTCAAACGACGAGCAAACGCACGTTGCTTCTATTCGATGAACCGACGACTGGACTACACTTTGATGATATTGCCACCCTGCTGCGGGCATTCAACAAACTGATCGAGCGCGGCCATTCGGTTGTCGTCATCGAACACAATCTCGACGTGGTCCGTGCCTCTGATTGGGTCATTGACCTTGGACCTGAAGGCGGCGACGCGGGTGGCAAGGTCGTCTGTGTCGGCACACCCGATCGGATCGCGAAATGCGAGCAGAGTCATACCGGCGAGGCGTTGCGCGACCTGCACGCGCCAAAGAAGGTCGCGGAAGCGCCGGCAAAATTCGTCGTCGCAGGTCCCAATCACTCCATCCGCGTCCATAACGCCCGCGAGCATAACCTCAAGAACATTGATGTCCGCATTCCCAGGGAAAAGTTCACGGTCATCACCGGCGTCAGTGGCAGCGGCAAGAGCACCCTGGCCTTCGATATCCTCTTTGCCGAGGGACAGCGCCGTTACCTCGAATCCCTCAATGCCTATGCGCGCCAATTCGTTCAGCCAGCATCGAGACCGGACGTGGATGCTATTTTCGGCATCCCGCCCACCGTCGCCATCGAGCAACGTACCAGCCGCGGTGGACGCAAGAGCACCGTAGCCACTGTGACCGAGATTTATCATTTTCTGCGGTTGCTGTTCGTGAAACTCGGCACGCAATATTGCCCGGATTGCAACATCGCCATCCAGCCGCAGACACGTGACGCAATCGCCGCTCAGCTCATGAAACAGTTTCGCGGGAAGCGCGTCAATCTGTTGGCGCCGCTGATCGTCGCGCGGAAAGGCTATTATACTGACCTGGCCCAATGGGCGCTCCGCAAAGGGTTCTCCCACTTGCGCGTGGACGGCGAATTGCTGCCGACACAGAACTTCCAGCGCCTCGACCGATTCAAAGAACACAACATCGATCTACCAATTGGGATGTGCGAGGTCACGCCGCGCAACGAGCGCCGGCTGCGCGAACTGCTCGACACTGCGTTGGATTTTGGGAAGGGCGTTGTGCTGGTGGTCGCGGGCGCAACCGAGCGGTTGTTCTCCATCCGGCGGGCCTGCCCGCGTTGCAATCGCAGCTTCGAGGAACTTGATCCGCGACTGTTCTCGTACAACTCCCGTCACGGCTGGTGCCCGAGCTGCTTCGGTACCGGACTTGAACTGTATGGCTTCGACGAGGAACAAACAGGAGAGGAACATTGGTGGACGGACTGGTGGGAAGGCGAAGAGCGCCCTTGTCGCGAATGCAGCGGTAAACGGCTGCGCCGTGAAGCGCTCTCGGTAAAGTTTCTCGATAAGAACATAGCGGAGTTTGCTGCGTGGTCAGTTGCCGATGCGGAGAAGTTTTTTCATGCGCTGCGGTTGCGCGGACGCGACGCCGATATCGCGCGCGACCTTGTGCCGGAACTGCGGTCGCGACTGCGGTTTCTCGCAGAGGTCGGGTTGCCGTATCTGTCACTCGACCGCGCCGCGCCGACATTGAGCGGGGGCGAAGCACAACGGATCCGGCTTGCGGCACAACTCGGTTCCAATCTGCGCGGCGTCTGCTACATCCTCGACGAGCCAACGATCGGGTTGCACCCCCGTGATAACCTGATGCTCCTCGATACGCTGCACAAACTCGAGTCGAAAGGCAACACGGTCATCGTGGTCGAGCACGACGAGGAAACCATCCGCCGCGCCGACCACATTCTCGATCTTGGCCCGGGAGCCGGCGCGATTGGCGGACGGCTTGTGGCCGAAGGCACGATCAAGGACATCCTGCGAAGCAACGACTCGCTCACAGGAAAACTGTTGCGCATGCCGTTGCGGCATCCCATGAACGGCTCGTGGCGCAGTCCCGCGCCGCAGTTCGTGGAGATCGTGGGTGCGCGCCTGCACAACCTGAAGGATCTGCGCGTGAAGATTCCGCTGCAGCGTCTCGTCTGCGTTTCCGGCGTGAGCGGCAGCGGCAAGAGCACGCTGGTGCGGGATGTGTTGCATGAGAATCTCAAATTACTGACGAGCAGGGACCATCGGGTGGCGGCCCGGGCAAAAGCGCTTCGCGGCTGCGAAAAAATCCTCGGCGCGGAATTCGTCGGGCGCGTGCTTGAAGTTGACCAGACGCCCATCGGCAAGACGCCGCGTTCCTGTCCCGCGACCTACGTCGGTTTCTGGGACGACATCCGCAAGCTGTTCGCAAGCGCCACGGAAGCGAAGATGCGTGGATATGGACCGAGCCGGTTCTCCTTCAACGTAGCAAGTGGTCGATGTGAGGGATGCGAAGGACAGGGTGTAAAGAGAATCGAGATGAGTTTCCTGCCCGACGTGTCCGTGCTCTGCGATATCTGCAACGGCAAACGATTTACCCGGGAGACGCTCGAAGTTAAGTGGAAGGACAAGAGCATCGGCGATGTGCTGGCAATGAACGTGGATGAAGCAGCGGAGTTTTTCTCGGCCCACTCCCACATTCACCGCGCGCTCAAGCTCCTCCAGGAAGTCGGCCTGGGTTACCTCACGCTTGGCCAGCAAAGCCCAACGCTCAGCGGCGGCGAAGCGCAACGCATCAAGCTCGTCACCGAACTGGCCAAAGCGCGGACGCCCGGCGAACGGGTGGCGAGACGGGCCGGTTCCACGCTTTACGTTCTCGACGAGCCGACGATCGGCTTGCACATGGCTGATGTGGAGAAATTGATTCGCGTGCTGCATCGACTTGTGGACGCCGGGAACACGGTCGTCATCATCGAACACAACCTCGACATCATCGCCGAAGCCGACTGGATCATCGACCT